>NZ_CP019237.1 GCF_001955695.1 Rhodoferax koreense
CCGGGGGAGTCCACTTCTTCGCCGGTCTCCATGATGATCTTGAGGTTGAATCCGAGCTTGCCACCTCGCGCGTTCATGACAGCTCGAGCGCGGCCAAATTCACGGAGTGCTGCCCCTGTTGTCAGCAATGCCGCGGCCGTACCAGCGATCGCCATCGACCACGATCTTCCACGGCTCCAGGCCTTTGTGCCACTGGTCGTCGTAACCGCGGACCACGTCGCCGTGCCCGTAGGTGACGACCGTCGGGAGGTTTATGTCCTCAATGCGACTGGCAAGGAGAACCGGCGCGTCGATGTCGCTCGGGTTGGGCACAAGCTTCGTCTCGAATCCCAGCCGATGGAGCAGTGGCGAAATTTCCTTTTCGAGATAGGCGTGAAGGTGTTTCGCCTGGGACGGTTCCTGGCTCTCGGTCCGATAGGCGACACGGCGGTCAAGGTCCGTCAGGAATCGGCCTGAGTCGTAGGTTTCGACGGCGCTGGCGATTGCGGCTTCACGTGTGGCGGTGCTGGTGTTCATGTTTACTTTTATGTTGAAACCGGTTACGCGTAATGGCTCGCTCTGCGATCGAGAAACTCTTTTTGCCGCGCCAGCACGCCCAAGCCGGATTCGCCCACCAGTTGCTCATAAACCGCCGGTGCGGTTGCACCTTCTGTGCTAATCAGCAGCACCGTGGACGAGTGGTCCAGTCCAGCTTGCCGTGCGAGCTTGGGATCGCGCATCAGCTGGATCAGGCCGGCCAGACCAGCGGCGCCAGATTCCCCGGAAACGATGGGGAGGTCACTTTCATTGCCCTTGGCCAGCACCTGCATGCCTGAACCGCATCCTCATCCTTCACGGTCATGAAGTAGTCAACACTTGATACCAGGAAGCGCCAGGCCAGTGGCGAGGTTTCACCGCAAGCCAGGCCCGCCATCACGGAGTCCACGGAACCGGTGGCCTTTGCTGCAACACCGCTGAGGGCGCTCTGGAAAAGACAGTCCGCCTGCTCGGGTTCAACGATGATTGCCGTCGGACGGCGGGTGCCGTAGGTTTCCCAGAAATAGCTGACGATGCCGGCGGCGAGTCCGCCCACACCACCTTGCAGAAAGACATGGGTCACGGGCGATTTCGACCGTGCCGACCCTTCAACGATTTCGGCTGCGATGGTGCCGTATCCCTGCATCACATCACGCGGGATCTCTTCATAGCCGTCATATGACGTATCCGAGACGACATGCCAGGCATTCTCACGAGCCAGGCGCGCGGCCTCCTCCACCGACTCGTCGTAATTGCCCTGGATGCGAACGATATTTGCGCCATAGGCCGCGATAGCCGCTTCCCGCTCGGCGCTGACGTTGGCATGCAGCACGATCACGCAGCGGCAACCTGCACTCTGCGCTGCCGCAGCCAAGCCTTTGCCGTGATTCCCATCCGTCGCACTGATCACCGTGAAGTCGCTGAATTTTGTCTTGTAGGCGCCGGAAAGTAGCGCCTGCGGATCCAGGCCGTCGTTTGGCCCAGGCGGAGAATTAACCTAACCAATGCGATCGGCGCACCGAGTGCCTTGAAGCTGCAAGTTCGGAACGAACCGATTCATCCTTCACGAGAATCTGTCCCACGCCCAGTGCAGTAGCGAGTCCGTCCAGCGCGTAGAGCGGTGTTGACCCTGGATAGATGCCGCCCCATGTCGAGAGCCACTTCCTGCTTTGCTCAGCCTTGGCGACAGACATGATTGAACGCAGATCATTGGGATACGTTTCGCGCGTAGCACGCGTGTTGGTAATGAGCATTTGGTTGTTCCGTGTGTGATGCTGCAATCCTAAGATTTGAAGCTGTGTTGCTTGGCGCAATTTGAGGTTGGAAAACACAACATCTGTGCGATGTGCAGGACCACTGTGGCTGCACGTTGTGTTCGCACGATCGCAACGCTCAGGTCTCACGTGGAGCACGCTTTTTTCCTTGAGGTAGCTAGGCGCCGGGTCGATCGACCAGTGCAAGCCTGACCCCAAAGACGATGAACATCGAGCCAGCAAGCTTGTCGAGCCAGTGCATTCCGCGTTGAACGACAGGTCTTCTGGCCATCCACGCAGCCGCGATCGCCCAGCCCGCGTTGACCGGGATGCTGTTCACATTGAAAAGTACACCAAGAGCAAGAAACACACTGGTCTTTCCTGTCGTTTCCGGGCTGATGAACTGGGGCAGGAAAGCCAGGAAGAACAGCACGACCTTCGGATTGAGGACGTTGGTCCCAGAAGCCGCCCGAGAAAAATCTCTTTTGAACTGGGAAGAGGCCGCGATAGAGCAGCCGCTTGAAGGTCTGTTGTCGCCGGTGCTGCACGCGCAAGCAAGATCTTCCCGCCGATCCACAACAGGTACGCAGCGCCGATCCATTTCAAGACAGTGAAGGCAGTCTCAGAGTCCGCCAGAAGTGCGCCCATTCCCAACGCAGCAGCAAAGATGTGCACAAAGCAGCCAGCTGTGATGCCAAGACCAGCGACAACGCCAGACTTCCAGCCGCCTCGTAGCGAGTTCGTGACGATGTACAGGACGTCAGGCCCTGGGGTGACGTTCAGCCAGCCAGCCGGCCAGCACGAATAGGAGGAGGTGATAAGCGTCTGGCATCGCAGCGTGATCGATTATTGATTGCGCAGGACTTGACCGAGGAAAGTCCGCAGGCGGTCCGACTTCGGGGTGCTGAACATTTCGTCAGGACTTCCGGACTCGACGATCTCGCCGCGGTCCATGAAGACTACGCGGTCTGCTACTTCGCGAGCGAAGCCCATTTCGTGCGTTACGGCAGATCATCGTCATGCCGTCCTTCGCGAGGGAAACCATCGTGTCGAGTACTTCCTTAACCATCTCGGGATCGAGCGCGGAGGTCGGCTCGTCGAAAAGCATGATCTTCGGTTTCATGCACAAGGCTCGTGCGATCGCAACACGCTGCTGTTGGCCACCGGAGAGTTGCCCCGGATACTTGCTGGCCTGGTCTGGAATCCGCACGCGCTCCAGGTATGACCTTGCCAGCGATTCAGCTTCCCGGCGGGCACATGCCGGACCAGCATGGGCGCTAAAGTACAGTTCTCCAGCACCGTCAAGTGCGGGAAGAGGTTGAAGCTCTGGAAGACCATCCCTACTTCGCAGCGAACGGCATCAAGGTTCTTTGCGTCGCTGTCGAGGCTGATGCCGTCCACGACGATCTGGCCTTCGTGATGCTCTTCAAGCTGGTTGATGCACCGGATAAGGGTCGATTTCCCCGAACCGGACGGACCGCAAACCACGACGCGTTCGCCAGTCGCCACTTCAAGGTTGACGTCGCGCAGCACGTGCATCGGCGCCGTACCATTTGTTGATCTTCTGCATCGAGACTGCGACGCCTTGTTGGCGAGCGGCCGGTGCTACTGTCGTTGCGATAGTCATAGGTTTAGCGCTTTCTATGCTGATTGAGGTGGACTTCAAGCTTCTGGCTGTACTTGGACATGGCAAAGCAGAACGCGAAGTAGATGAAGCCTACGAATATGTACGTTTCGACCGCAAAGCCCTGCCAAGCGGGCTCTCCGATCGCAGCGCGCGAGGCCGCGAGCAGGTCATAGAGACCGATGACGAGCACCAGCGACGTGTCCTTGAAGAAGCCAATGAAGTTGTTGACGAGCGGCGGAATGACGAGCTGCAACGCTTGTGGGAGGATGATCTTGCGGTTCGTCGACCAGTAGGAGAGACCCAACGCATGCGCCGCTTCGTACTGTCCCTTCGGCAGCGCCTGCAAGCCGCCGCGGATGACCTCGGCGAGATAGGCGCCAAAAAAGAGAATGATGGCAACCTGAGCGCGCAAGAGCTTGTCCAGGTTGACGCCTTCTGGCATCAGGAGCGGGAACATCACACTCGCCATGAACAGCAGCGTGATCAGTGGAACGCCGCGAATCATCTCGACATATGCGACGCAGATCCATCGGATAAACGGCAGCTTCGAACGGCGTCCCAGAGCCACCAGAATCGCCAGCGGGAAAGCCACTGCAACGCCAACCGTCGCCAGAATCAGAGTCAATGCCAAGCCGCCCCATTGCGTCTGCGGCACGAACTGCAGGCCGAAAACTCCGCCCCACATGAGTAAGCCAATGGCCACAAGCGCCAGTGTCCACACACCGGCCAAGGCGGGTCGCCAAAAGCGCTTCATTCCGGACACGACGTAGAGACCAATGAACAGCAAGACGACGATCAAGGCTCTCCACTGTTCCTCGAAGGGGTACATGCCGAAGAGCATGAAGCGATACTTGTCCGTGATGACGGCCCCAGCATGCGCCGCTGCCTTGAACGGCCTTGCAGGCGTCGCTGTTAGGCCCTGGGGACCTGTTGGGACACTCCAGATCGCGTTGACGACTCCCCACTGGAAAACGAATGCAGAGAACTTCGCCAGCACAACCAGAAGGACGATCGTCGTCAGCGTCGATATCCACGAATAGAAGAGGTTTGGCGCAGCCACGCAATCGGGCCGCTGCGTTCCTGCACCGGGGGTGTACGCATGACGGTGGTGCTGGAATGGACAGAGTGTTTCACGGATAGGATGGTCACGTTAGCGCTCCACTAGTGCAATACGGGCGTTGTAGTGGTTCATCAGCGCGCTGATCGAGAGACTGATCGTGAGGTAGACGCCCATGATGATTGCCACAAGTTCCACCGCTTGACCGTTCTGGTTCATCGCCGTGGTGGCAATGGAGACGATGTCCTGATAGCCAATGGCAACGGCCAGGGAGGATTGCTTGGCCAGGTTGAGGTACTGGCTCGTTAGCGGCGGAACGATCACTCGGAGTGCCTGCGGGAACACGATCCATTTCAACGTGTTTGATGATTTCAAGCCAAGGGCGCGGGATGCTTCTATCTGTCCATGACTAACCGACTGGATGCCGGAACGAACAATTTCGGCAATGAATGCCGCGTTGTAGATCACCAGACCAAACAACAGCGCAAAGAATTCTGGCGAGACGGTGACGCCGCCACGGATGTTGAAACTCTGTGGGCTAGGCATGTCCAAGGCGAACGGAGCGCCCAGCGTAATCACGACCGTGGCGGGCATGACCGCCATGAGCAGGACCGCGGTCGGCCAAGTGGCGCGCTGGCGCCCATCGTCCAGTGACTTGCGAGTGGCTCGCTTTGCGGAGATCACAGTGGCAATCAAACCAAGGATGAAAGCGAGGAGCGTCCAGCTGTGGGCCGTTTGCCAGTCGAGAACCGGGAAGCTCAAGCCGCGGTTGGACAGGTAGACGCCCGCGATGGGGTGGATCGCTTGGCGAACCGGCGGCAGACCCTGAAGAAGGGCGTACCAGAGGAACAGTTGCAACAGCAGGGGCAGATCGCGGAAGAACTCGACGTAAGCCGACATCAGCTTTGCGAGCAGCCAGTTCTTCGATAGGCGGGCAACTCCGATTACGGTGCCCAGGATTGTGGCGAGCACGATGCCCCAAAACGCAACCCAGAGCGTGTTGAGCATGCCCACGACCAGCGCACGCAAATAGCTATCTGCTGGGGTGTAAGGGATCAGGTGCTCCGCAATGGGAAGCCCTGCTTCGCGTTGCAGAAAGCCGAATCCCGAGGCAACATTACGTGCGCCGAGATTCGCCTGTGCATTACCGATCAGCCAGCTGAAAACGCCGATCACGATCAGCGCAGCGAGCACTTGCCATACGACCCGACGCATGGGGACCTTGGAGCGGGACAATCTGTTTGAGGACATTGGAGTTTCGCCATCCCGACCAGATGGCGGGCTTAAACATTGACTAGGGAAAAGGGATTCGCCGGCTCGATTTGAGCCGGCGACATCAGCGTGACTAGCGCATCGGAGCGGCGTACTGGATGCCGCCGTCCTTCAGTAGACGATTCAGGCCGCGCGGCAGGCCCAGGGGCGCGATGCTGCGCTCGTAGATCTCAGCATAGTTGCCAACGCCTTTCACGACGTTCACTGCCCATTGCGCGTCGAGGCCGAGCGCGGCGCCGAGGTCGCCTGTCTCACCCATGAAGCGCTGGATAGCCGGATTCGAGTTGTTCCTGAACTTGTCAATGTTGGCGGCTGTCATGCCGAATTCTTCGGCGTTCAGCATGGCCGCGTGGGTCCAGCGAACGATGTCAAAGAAGCGCTGGTCACCCTTGCGGATGAAAGCTCCCAGCGGCTCCTTGGAGATGATTTCGGGCAGGACCTGGTAGTCGTTACCAGCGCTACCGATGGATGCCTTGAAAGAAGCAAGTTGCGCGGTGTCGTTTGTATAGGCGTCGCAACGGCCGCTCACGATGGCGTCGCGCATTTGCTCCATCTTCTCGATGACGACCGGCTTCATCTCGAGCTTGTTTGCGCGGAAAAAGTCGGCGGCATTCACTTCGCCGGTGGAGCCGGGCTGGAAACACACTGAGGCGCCGCCCGAGATCATGCGCGCTCTTGATGCCGTCCTTTTTCTTTACAAGAAAGCCCTGACCGTCATAGAAGTGGATTGCCGGCACTTCCAAGCCAAGCTGCGCTTCGCGGGTCAGCGTCCAGGTGGTGAAGCGAGCCACGATGTCGACTTCGCCGGACTGAAGCGACGGGAAGCGCGTCAGGCTGGTCAAAGAGACGAAGCGAACCTTGTCCGGATTGCCGAAGATCGCCGCCGCGATGGATCGACACACGTCTGCATCGAAGCCGCGCATCACGCCGCGTGCGTCGGGGAAGCCGAAGCCGGGGCGATCACCGCCGACGCCGCAAATGAGCTGGCCACGTGCCTTGATGGCGTTGAGCGTAGGCGAAGCCACCGATGGCGCCGCTACGGCCACAGGCGCCGAGGCCGGCCGCGGTTGTGCGATGGCAACACTGGCCACAAGCGTTGCCGCGCAGGCAACTGCGTTGAAGATGTTGCGGGGGCGATGACCGTTCGTGGACATGGAGTTTGTTCCTTCAGGTAGGTGGAGTGGTATAGGAAATCGTAAAAGTGACCCCTCGCACGAATGGTTGAATCTGGATAGCGAAAGCGCGCCGTTATTGCGTTCGTGAAACATTCAGCCGAGGGTTTCCCCTGATAGGGCGCGTGGCACGCACAAAATTGGGCGCTTTTCCTCGTTTTGAGCCCCTGGTGCAACAATGTTTCGGTTGCCAGCGCACATACGCGTCAAAAAACCGCTCCTTGCGGCCCAGAATTTAGCTAGCGCTGACGCATAACAACCATGCTTTTAGACAACTACGACATCAAGCTCCTCAGCCTCCTGCAGGCGGACAGCAAGATTTCCCAACGCCAGCTCTCGGAAGAGGTGAACCTGTCGCCGTCGGCAGTGAACCGGCGAATTGCTGCGCTTGAAGCGGCCGGCGTCATCATGACGACGGTAGCCGTCGTCGATCCAACGGCGGTGGGTCGCCCCATCACCATCCTGGTCGAGGTGAAGCTGGAGAGCGAGCGGCTGGATCTGCTCGATCAAGTCAAGAAGAGTTTCGCGAACTGTGTGCAGGTGCAGCAGGTCTACTACGTGACTGGTGATTTCGACTTCATGCTCGTGATCAACGTCAAGGACATGTCCGAATACGAAAAGCTCACGCGCGAGCTGTTTTTCTCGGCAGGAAACATCAAGACGTTCAAGACTTACGTTGCCATGCAGCGGATCAAGGTATCCCTCAACGTGCCGTTAACGATTTAGGAATTTCGATGCGAGATTTTGAAGCCCCAAGCCGGTCTGTCGCGGTCGGCAGCAGGGGAATGGTGGCGACCTCCAACCCGCAGGCAGCATTGGCTGGACTGGACGTCCTGCGGTCCGGTGGGAATGCCATCGATGCAGCAGTCGCTGCTGCGGCAATGCTGGCAGTCGTCGAACCGACCCAGACCGGAATCGGCGGCGACTGCTTCGTCATGCTTAGAAAACGTGGCCAGGCGCCGGTCGCGCTCAACGGATCGGGTTGGGCTGCCAAGGCGGCGAGCGCGGAAGAATTGCGCGGGCGCGGAATGGCCTCCATCCCGGTCGATAGCGTCCATGCCCTGACCGTTCCAGGTGCGGTACGCGCGTGGAATCGATTGGTCGAAGACTACGGGACGCGTTCGCTGCAAGAACTGCTCGAGCCCGCGATCGGTGCCGCCGAATTGGGTTATCTGGTCACGGAACGCCTTGCGCACGATTGGGCGCGACAGGCGGCAAAAATGATGGCGACGGCAGAAGCGAAAGCCCTGTTCTTTCCCGCAGGCAGAGCGCCTGCCTTAGGCGAACGCAGAAGCAATCCTCAGTTGGGCAAGACGCTGCGCGCCATCGCCAAGTCCGGCGCCGACTCGTTCTACGAAGGCTGGGTTGCCGAGAACATCGTGACCTCGTTGCGAAAGAAGGGAAGCCTGCTGAGCCTCGACGATTTCGCTGAATTCAAGCCGGAGTATGTGACGCCGATTTCGGCGAGCTACCGTGGCTATCGATTGTGGGAGTGCCCGCCCAACGGGCAAGGGGTCGTGGCGCTGCAGATTGCGGCGATGCTCGAGGCGTTTGATCTCAGTGCAATGGGGCCTCTCAGTGCAGAAAGGTTTCATCTTCAGGCAGAGCTATCGCGCATCGCCTATGCACAACGTAACGCTTTCCTATGCGACCCGCGGTTCAACGCAGTAGATGTGAATGAACTGCTTTCCGACGACACGATTGAACGCTTGACCCGAGGGATCGATCTAGACACGAAGTCCGATGGATGGACGCCTGTTGCGTTGCCCGAACACAAGGACACCGTCTACGTGTCAGTCGCCGACTCGGACGGCACGCTCGTCTCATTCATCAATTCGATATACGACGATTTTGGCAGTGGGATCGTGGCACCTGGCACAGGAGTCCTGATGCACAACCGAGGATCAGGCTTCGTACTTGAGGAAGGTCATCCCAACGAGTTGCAGGGACGCAAGCGGCCCATGCACACCATCATTCCCGCGTTGGTCACCAAGGATGCAGACACCGTCATGAGCTTTGGAGTTACTGGTGGCCACTTCCAGCCGGCGGGCCAGCTCCAAGTACTCTCGAATATCGTCGACTACGGCATGTCTGTGCAGCAAGCTATCGATCATGCGCGGATGTTCGCCAGAGGCGATGTGTTGGAGCTCGAGCGGACGGTTCCTGACGCGGTGTGGTCAGGCCTTCGCAAGCGAGGCCACGAGCCGGTGGCAGCGCCGAGCCCGCTCGGTACCTGCCATGCAATCTGGGTCGATCAGGGATCGGGTGTCTATATGGGTGGCTCTGACGGTCGACGGGACGGGCTCGCGATCGGCTTCTGATGAAGCCGTTGCGGGCATGGCGGTCAGCGCTGAATTCCGCTACGGTTGGAAGAGAAGTAGTCCATCGCTGCCTGCACGCTGTTGCCAGCGAGCTTGACGCCCGCAATGCGCAGACCCATCTCGGCACCGGCGGAAGGTAGCTGGGCCCTGCCGCCTTAATCCCGTGCTTGACCTGCTGGGTGAGTTCATCGGCCTGCACCTCATCGACGCCCGATTTGATTCCGTCGAGCACGCGCCTGAAGATTTCCTCGGGACTGGACTTCGGGACATCGAACCCGCGCGTGAAGTCGGTGTCGACGTACGCCATGTGCAGCCCCAGCACTTGCGCCTTCTGCGCCGCCAGTTCATTGCGCAGGGCATTGGTGAGCGACCAGGCTGCGAACTTGCTTGCCGAATAGGCCGCCAGCTCGCCGTCGTTCACCCACGAGGCGACCGACAGGACGTTGAGCAGCGCGCCGCCACCGTTGGTCTTGAGAATTGGCGCGAAGGCATTGCTCATGCGCACGGCGAAGTAATTGGTCTCGAAGATGCTCCGTGCGAAGTCTTCGCTATCGGCTGCGAGAAAGCTTCCCGGCTGGGCAATGCCGGCGTTGTTGATCACCAGCGTCACATCGGACGCACGCCAGCGCTGCGGCGGCCGCCACGTCTTCCGGCTTGTTGACGTCCAGGTGCAGGGCCTCCACACCGGATTGGGTGATGGTCGCAGGGTCGCGTGCGCCGGCGTAGACCTTTGGGGCACCGCGGGCGAGCATCTCGCGCGCGAAGGCCAGGCCGACACCGCGGTTGACCCGTGACGAGGGCAATAGCGTTTGCAATCTTGATGGGAGTTCCAAAAAGCTGGGGTGGAGAACTAGGCTCATTTGATCTTGATAACGACCTTGCCCTTTGCGCGACCTGCTTCGACATAGGCCAGGGCCTCGTTGGTCGACTCGAACGGGAAGACCCGATCCATCACGGGGCGGATGACGCCAGCATCGAAGAGACGGGTGATCTCGCGCAGCTGGCTCCCGTTCGGCTTCATGAAGAGGAACGAGAAGCCAACGCCACGGCTCTTTGCCCTCCGCCTGATTCCCGAGCTCAGTAGCCGCATGACCAGCTTCACGAAGCCGGGTGCCCCGATGTCCTTGCCGAATTCGGGATCGGGCGGTCCGGAGATGGAGATGAGCTTTCCGCCGCGCTTGAGCACGCGAAGGGATTTTTCGAGCGTCTTGTTGTCCTGGCTGTTCAGGACCACGTCGTAGTCCCGCAAGAGATCCTCGAAGTCCTGCGTCTTGTAGTCGATGACGACGTCTGCGCCCAGACTCTTCACGAGCGCGACATTGGTCGTGCTCGTCGTCGTGGCCACGGTGGCGCCCAGATGCTTGGCCAGCTGAATGGCAAAGGTGCCCACGCCGCCGGAGCCAGCCTGGATGAAGACCTTCTGCCCCTTCTTCAGGCGCGCCTTCTCGATCAGTGCCTGCCAAGCCGTCAAAGCCACCAGAGGAATGGAGGCGGCTTCTTCCATCGTGAGGCCCTTGGGCTTGAGCGCCAGCGAGGCTTCCTTGACGGGGACGAATTCGGCGAACGTACCGATGCGGAAGTCGTCCGCCCGCGCATAGACCTCATCACCCAGCTTAAACTGGCGCACGCGTGGGCCGACTTTGACCACCACCCCCGCCACATCGTGACCGAGGATCAGAGGCAGACGGTAGGGCAGTATGAGCTTGAACTCTCCGTCCCTGATTTTGGAGTCCAGCAGGTTTACGCCAGCGGCGTGGACCTGCACCAGGACTTCGTCGTCGCGCAGTTCCGGTGTCGGCACGTCTGCCAAGGGCCATGCGAGCTTTTTCCCATATCGACCGAGAACAAAAGCTTGCATGTCTTTCCTTGGTATTTTTGCGCCGAGGTTTGCGGAGGGTCCAAGACGGTCACGCGGATAGCCGCCTAAGCTTCGAGTCGAAGGTCTTTTCGAACCCCTGCATCTAACACCCTGGCGGGCGCAAATCTACGCAGCAGCCGCATGCGGCTAGCAAGGCCCGGGGTGTAGTGGATCTTTGGATGCGCCACCGTTGCCGCCTTCAACACGATTTCTGACCTTGCCCCCGGAAAGTGGAGTTCTTGAGCCTTGTTCAAAATACGACCAAGGAGTCAAGAAATGTCAGACAAGCAAGTTCGAGCGCAGTACACGCGGGAATACAAATTGGAGGCGGTGCGTCAGGTCAAGGGTGGGCAATCCATTGCTGCCACAGCCAAGGTATTGGGTATCCCCAAGGCCAGCCTGAGCAACTGGGTACGCCGCGGCGCCAAGGGTGATGTGGGCGGTGTAGGAGACAGACCTGCATCCGTCACGCCTGAGCAAATGGAGCTGGCGCGCCTGCGTGCTGAGGTTGCCAGGCTTCGAATGGAGCGAGACATCGCAAAAAAAGCCGCGGCGTACTTCGCGCAGGACACGCTGCGAGGTACGCCTGGATTTACCAAATGAGAAACCAGTATCCAGTGAGCATCTCCTGCGAAGTGCTGGAGGTCAGCGCCAGTGGCTATTTTGTCTGGCAGCGCCGCCGTGACGCTGCTCGCCCAGGGCCTGCTGGCCGCCATAGCGACGAAGCCTTACTGGCCCACATGCGTGCAATTCACATAGAGGTCAAGCAGGAGTACGGCTGGCCGCGTATGCACAAGGAGCTGCTTGCACGCGGGATTCGTGTCGGTAAAGAGCGGGTACGTCACCTGATGCAGCAGCACGGCATCAAAGCCAAGACCAAGCGCAAATTCGTGGTGACCACGGATAGCCGGCACAGTCTGCCGGTGGCGCCCGACCTCGTGCAGCGGCGCTTCAATCCCGAGGCGCCCAACCGGTTGTGGAGTGGCGACATCACCTACATCGCTACCGACGAGGGGTGGTTGTACCTGGCGGGCGTCATTGATTTGTTCAGCCGTCAGGTGGTGGGCTGGAGCATGCAAGCCCATATGCAAGCCAGTCTAGTCAAGGATGCGCTCACCATGGCGTGGTTCCGGCGCCGCCCTGAGGCTGGCCTCATCTTCCACAGCGACCGTGGCAGTCAATATTGCAGCCACGAATTCCAGGACACGCTACGTGTCTGGGAGATGCGCTCATCGATGAGCAGGAAGGGTAACTGCTGGGACAATGCACCGACCGAAAGCTTCTGGGGCAGATTGAAAACGGCCAGCCTGTACGGCAGGAAGTTCGCTACCCGGCGTGAGGCCATGGACGCGGTGCTGGACTGGATGGCTTTCTACAATCACCGACGATTGCATTCGACGCTGGGATACCTCAGCCCGATGCAATATGAGCAACGCTGGTACGAGGCACAGCGTAAAAAGGCCGCGTAATCCGTGGGCTAAGAACTCCAGCAAACAGGGGCAAGGTCATTCGGCGACCACATCGGGCCCGTCCGCGCCCACTAGCGCCTCCTTGACGCGTTTCGCCACTCCCTCGCGAATCTCTCGATACACGTCGAGGGGCGCATCGGGTTGAATTAGGTTCGCGTCGAAAGGCGTATTGATGTAGGCAGGCTCGACCACCGAGACGCGAATGCCCTGCTTGCGCAGTTCATGGTCGAGCGATTCCGAATAGCCCGCGACCGCATGCTTGGTGGCGGAGTACAGCGCCATGTAAGGCATGGGCAGGAAACCCAGCACGGAGCCGATATTGATGATGCGCCCACCCTTTTGGCTGCGCATATGCGGCACAACGGCCCGGGTCATCCGCACCAGCCCGAAAAAGTTGGTATCAAAGATCGACTGAGCCTGCTCGATCGAACTTTCTTCAGCGCCGGCTGCTGCGACCCCGAAGCCTGCGTTGTTGACGAGAAGGTCGATGCGGCCTTCCAACTGCATCACCTTCTGGACCGCAGCTTCGACCGACTCGTTCTTGGTCACATCAAGGGGCAGCATCTCGAACGATCGTCGACCCGCCTGATCTCCACGTCTGCTGGTGCCGTAAACCTTGTAGCCAGCCTTCGCAAGCCGCTGCGCAGTCGCTTCACCGATGCCTGAAGAGGCCCCTGTAATGAGCGCAACCTTGTTTGCCATGTTCATCATGTTTCTCCTTGAACCGCGTATTGTGCTATTGAAATGATGTTCATCATATGTTCTGGCGAGCAGCTAGGCTGCATGTTTCAGTTGGCTCAGGTGGGGGGTAGATGCTTCAATGCGGCCGCGCACAGACTGTCCGACAGTGCAGGCTCGTCGACCGCACGGGCCAGCAGCAATGTGCCCACCATAGTGGCGACGGTCACGAGTGCCCGTTCGTGGGCACCGGGCTGCCCCCAGTCAGGCGACTGACGGGCGACAAGATCGATCATTTCCTTGACGTGCCGGGTGGTCACCCGGCGTACTTCGGGTGCCTGGCGAGGCGTCTCCGAGCCCAGTGCGGCCAGGGGACACCCCATTTCAACTTGTTCCAGGTGCTCGCGCGAGAGATAGACGCGAAGCATGGATGGCAAAGCCTGCTCGGAAGGCACGCTGGCGACAACCTCCGCCGCTACGGCAGCTGACTCAGCGCACGCCCGACTCGCTGCTTCGGTGAGCATAGCTTCGCGCGACGTGAAATGAGCATAGAAGGCGCCATGGGTCAGGCCGGCCTCCTTCATGATGTCGGCGACTCCGGTGCCGTCGTAGCCGCTACGACGGATCGCCCGCGCAGCTGCGGAAACGATGCGCTCGTGCGAGGCTTCCTTAGCCGCAGTTCTGACGTTGTGGTTCGTCTTTCGCATGACGATGATCATACATGATTCGCGAAACATGCGCTGTGACGTTCTTGGCGATGCCGTTAGGCGGCAACGCATCGCAATGAGACGAGCGAATACGGAAGCCGAATTAACGTCAGGACATGATCGAATACCAAAGGCTCACCCGAGAGTTGTGCTTCATTTCCGGAAACATCAATGCGATGTCGACTGGCGATGTCGATGTCGATCATGGTGGCGACGGGACGTGGCGCGACGCAGGGCGCGTCGTTCCGCGACGCCGCCGCCATCGACAACCTGCGCCGCGTCGACATGCTCATCGTGAGCAAGACGGGCACGCTGACGAGCGCCGGCTGGCTGTCTGATCCGGTCAAGGCCGGCACGCCCGCAGCGTTGGCTGTGCTGCATGCGGCGGGCCTGCGAATCGTGACGGCGACAGGCGACCACGCCCTGGACCGTCGCCGCGCGGCTGGGCATTCGGTGGAAGTCTCGTTGTGCAGGACACAGACAGCTTTGCTTTTCTGAACTCCATCGCTCCATCTGCCCGCAAGCGTTCTTCGAGCATGCCCGCTTCCACGCACCGCTGCGAATCGGGGTGGCCAACGGAAACGCGCAACCCAAACTTTCGGGGTGCTTGGTACGCTATCTGAGAAAGTCTGTACCGAGCAGATAGTCTACTGTTCGATTGAGGTGGGTGCCTAGTAGCTCGCACGCGAGCTGCGGCCTCCGTTCAACAACCGCTTTCGCTAACTCTTCATGCTCACTGTTGAGATCACGCTCACGGTTCGCATGCAGCAACGATAGCCATCGATATCTCTCACTGTGTGTGAAAAGAAGGTCGCGGGCCCGAAGTAGCCAGTCGCTGCCGCAAGCATCGATAAGCGCGCGATGAAATTCAGAATGCGCGTCAGTGACCGCCAGTACATCTTCTGCCTCGGCTGGCCCGAGAATCGACAAACGCTTAAGGCGGTGAAGCGCAGACATGATTCTGCTCTCCCACTCTACATTGCCCAATTCGATCGCCTTTCGCAGACAAATCCCTTCCAGTTCGACTCGCGCACCTGCGAGATCAATGAACTCGCTAGCAGATACGGGCGCGACGCGGAAGCCCCGCTGCGGCTCCGCGACAACTAGCCCCTCCGCGGATAGCCGCGACAAGGCCTCTCGGATGACCCCAGAGCTCACGGAGAGCGCATCACCAAGATCGGCGATCTTCAACTTAACGTCGGGTGCGTACCGACCTTTAAGCAAATCGGCGCGCAAGACCTGATAAATCGAATGAGTGATGCTGCTGTTGCTTGGTGAGATACCCATATCTTTGTCTGCGCTGAATTAGAAATTGTGCTGCCGTACCGATGCTGACCCACAGGAGAAAGCTCACGTCATTCTGGACGACTGGTCGTCTCGCGAGGCGCCCTCGCGAGAGGGCCTCAGATGGTGCTCAGGAAGGGGCTGTGGCCGTCATCGATGTCGTTCCTTATGGCATCCGCACTCCAAGCCAGCTTCAGGATGATCATGTGCGGCCAGCCGACATAGGCGCCCGGCTGCCAAAGTCAGATCCCGGGAGCGGGTGAGCGCGCAAAAGGCTCACCACCAAGACCCTGCATCTCCTCACTCTTTTCAAGGAATATAGGATATTCTATGCGTTTGTCGACATTATATCACAATGTCGTACAAATGGCAGAGAAGTGCGACAAGGTGGAACTTTTCGAGCTTCGGAGTGGCGCGCAGTATGGACCAGGCGCCTCAATGGGAGCCGAAGATTCGCGTTTCTCACAGGAGGACAGTTCAGGCTTTCCGAGCCGCCTCGGACCCAGTCGCTTCCACGGCTTGGGTAGCTCGGCACGCGAACTGTTTGCCTCGGGTCATGTGCGCTTCGAGTTCAAACGGCTGTCGCCGTCACCTTTCAGAAGGTGTGGCGAATTTGCATCGGGCTGAACTATCGTTTCTACCCGGGCGAGAGCGGGGGGCGAGAGCGGGTTTAGGGTTTTCGAGTGCCCATCGGCTTACTCACGCCTTGGTTTCCAAAGCGCCGGAGACGGCGTGGCCATCATTTGGTGCCGCTAATCCCGAGCAATTCGACGGAAAGGGCGACTTGGTTGCCATTTTGGGCGAAAGCCTGCGCCACTTCTCGGGTGACCCGCCTAGCGTTGGGCAATCAGCGAGAGCAGCTGCGGGTTGGCCGCGGTGGTTGCCGCCAGGCCCGCGCAGTCCACTGCTCCCACAGTTGCCCCCTGTGCTTGAAGCTCAGGCTTCGCGACTCCTGCCCGTGTCAAGATAGTTGTCGCCTGAGTCATGCAGCCAAGCGCTGTTTACGTAAGCGGTCCACGTCGGCCGCGACCACGCTGTCACGCTCCGGATTCAGTGTCACCGCGCCCGCTGGTGTTCAGTTGCGCGTGCTGCGCGCCCAGTGCGCCGGATGGCGCTCGCGCGCCTGGGTGTAGAGCGCGTGCGATCACCGCATCAAGGCCAGCATGGCGCTGTGCAGGCGTGACGTAGCGAATGCCGCTTTGAGATGCAGGCCTCACGTTAGCAGCCAGGTCACGCATCACTTGGCCAGGAAGGCCAGTGCCTTGGGCACGAAGTCCTCGTGGTACTGGAAGATGCCTCCGTGACCTGCATCGGGGTAGACGATCAGCTCGCTGTTGGGCAGGCGTTTGGCTAGGTCGTAGGTATTGCTGGTCGGCACCATCCGGTCGTCGTCGCCATTGGCCACGAGGGCCGGCTGCTTGATCACCGAAAGGTCAGCAGGCCGCTTCTGCCCCCATGCGCTGAGCGCCTGCAACTGCGCCAGATACGCCCCCGCGGCGATGTCCTTGTCGCGGTTCACGGTGCGCTCCTGCAGGCGCTTCAGGAAAGTCTTGCCGGCCTCGATCCCATTCGGCGTGCGGGTGAAGAAGAGGTACTGCTTCGGGTCTTGGCCGGTGAAGGTCGCGCGCAGCAGGTCGTAGTTCGCCACGCCCGCCACGGTGCTGATGCCTGGACCGCCCGCGGGGCCGGTGCCCGTCAGGATCAGCTTGCGCACGAGCTGCGGCTCTTTCAGCACGATCTCCTGGGCGATCATTCCGCCCATCGAGAAGCCGAAGAGGTCCACCTGCTTGAAGCCTTTGGCCTTGATGAAGGTGATGGCGTCGTCCGCCATTTGTTCGATGGTGTTAGCCGGCGAGCCGGTGGAGGCGCCGATGCCGCGGTTGTCGAACGCGACCACGTAGTGCTTAGCGGCGATGCCATCCACCACACGGGGTCCCAGTTGTCCAGAACGGCGGCCAGATGGGTGAGCAAGATCACCGGCGTGCCGGCGTTCTTCTGGCCCAGCTCGCGGTACGCGAAGTCAACGCCGCCCGCAGAGAGGGCCTGCGTTGGCACGCTGTTCCATGTGAGGCCCTGCGTCGTGGCGACCTTGGCAGATGTGGCTGCGGCCACAGGCGGCTTGTCGGCCGTGGCGCAGGCCGACAGCAGCGTGGCAGAGAGAGCGAGCAGGCACAGGCCGACTCGGGACAGGTAAAGCATGGTGTCTCCGGTGGAAAGAGTGATGGGGTGATGAAGAACTGAGGGGGCAATCAGGCTTGCTGTCGATAGCGGTCGGCAGCGTGCGCCTGCCGGATGTCCGCCAAAAGTCCCTGACGCGCGCCGTCCAACGCAGTCCAGCGCTCGGCCACGTGCAGCGGCGGGATCGTGATCAGTTCGCGGCGGTCGAAACCGACCAGTGCCGCATCGACCAGTTCGTCGACGTCCATTACCTCGGTCAGCGTGTTGACGTCGATCCCGGCGCGCTCCCAGATTTCGGTGCGGGTGGCCGCTGGCAACACGGCTTGCACGTAGACCCCCTTGGGAACCAGTTCCAAGCTCAGCCCCTGCGACAGGAACAGCACGAACGCCTTGGTGGCACCGTAGATCGACATGCCGAATTCGGGCGCGAAGCCGACCACGGAGCCGAGGTTGACGATCGAGCCAGCGCCTGCCTGCGCAAAGCGCGGCGCGGCTGCTGCCGCGAGCCGCGTGAGCGACGTGATGTGAGCGCGATCAGACGGTCGATGCTCTCTGCCGTCTGCTGCTCGAAGCCGCCCGACTGGGCCATGCCGGCGTTGTTGATCAGGATGTCGATACGGGCGTCGTCACGCAGGCGGGCTTCGACGGTAGCCAGGTCGGCCTGATTCGTCAGGTCGGCCTGCAGCACGTCCACTGCAACCTGGCGTTCGTCGCGCAGGCGCTGCGCAAGCGCGTCCAGGCGTGCCTTGTCGCGCGCGACCAGCACGAGGTCGTGCCCTCGCTGCGCGAAGCGCTCGGCGTAGGTGGCGCCGATGCCGGTCGAAGCGCCGGTAATGAGGGCGGTGGATTGGGTGGTCATATGGACGTTCTCCGCAGATCAGAGGGCACCGGGCCGCAGCGTTGGGCCCGGCGCCTGTTTGCTTACCTGGCCCCGGCCAGCGTGGGGTAGTCGGTGTAGCCCGCGGCGCCTCCGCCGTAGAGCGTGGACGGGTTGAGCTGTGCCAGCGGCGCGCCGCTCTTCAATCGTTCGACAAGATCGGGGTTGCTGATGAACGGCCGACCGAAGGCAAACAGGTCCGCCTTGCCCGATTCGAGCTGAGCGGCAGCGAATTCCAGGTCGTAGCCGTTGTTGGCGAGGTAGGTCTGCTTGAAGCTGCTGCGCAGCGCGGCGAAGTTAAATGGGGCCACGTCGCGCGGGCCGCCCGTCGCACCTTCGACCACGTGCAGGTAGACGATGTCCAGCGTGCCGAGCTGTTCGACGATGTAGCCGTACTGCGGCTGCGGGTCGCTGCTGGAGATGCCGTTGGCCGGCGATACGGGGGAGATGCGCACGCCGGTGCGATCGGCACCGATCTCCTTCGCCACCGCGGCGACGACCTCCAGCAGCAGGCGGGCGCGGTTCTCGACCGAGCCGCCGTAGGCGTCGGTGCGATGGTGGCCCCGTCCTTGATGAACTGCTCCAGCAGGTAGCCATTGGCGCCGTGGACCTCCACGCCGTCGAAGCCGGCGGCGATGGCGTTGGCAGCGGCCTGGCGGAAGTCGTTCACGATGCCCGACAGCTCGCTCAATTCGAGGGCGCGGGGTTCGGATACGTCAGCAAAGCCGTTGTTGACGAAGGTCTTGGTCGCCGCGCGGATGGCCGAGGGCGCGACCGGCGCGGCACCGCCCGGCTGCACATCGACGTGCGACACGCGGCCCACATCCAGAGCTGCACGAAGATGCGCCCGCCCTGGGCGTGCACCGCGTCCGTGACCTGGCGCCAGCCGGCGATCTGCTCGGGCGTGTACAGGCCAGGGGTGTCCTGATAGCCCTGGGCCTGGGCCGACACCTGGGTGGCCTCGGTGATGATCAGGCCGGCCGAAGCGCGCTGTGCGTAGTAGATCGCGGCCAGTTCGCTGGGCACCAGGCCGGCGCCGGCGCGGTTGCGGGTCAGCGGCGCCATGACGATGCGATTGGCGAGGGTCAGAGGTCCCAGCTTGTACGGCTCGAAGAGCGCTATCTTGCTCATGTTGGTAATCGTTCTCTTGAATGGATGGACACGCGGCCGATGCGCGGCATGCGGCCGCCGAGTGAAGTCAATGGCTGGTGGCGCAGTTACTCGTGCGCACCGTCACTCCGCCAGGAACTGGATGGCGTGCTTGAGGAAGCGTTCGGGGTACTGGAACTGCGCGCCGTGGCCGGCGTCCGGGTAGACCAGCAGCTGGGCGTTGGGGATGTTCTGCGCCAGGTGCCAGGAGTTGATCGTGGGGATCATCACGTCCTTGACCCCGTTGAGCACCAGCGTGGGCTGCTGGATGCCATTCAGGTAGGCGTAGGGTTCTCGCCAGCCAGCGGCGGCAGGTAGGCGCCATGTGCTTCGGCCTGCGCCTGGGCCACCGCTGCGGAGCTGGGCGGGTCCTGGTCGACACGCTGGTGGCGGCGATCCCAGAAGGCCTGCCCAGCCTGCTTGGCGGCTTCGGAGCGTCCGAAGAACAGGTAGAGGAAGTCCTCCACCGTGGGCACCGGTCGGGGCGCGACTTCGAGCACCTTGGGCTCCAGTTCGGATCGCCGCCGCGCAGCCCGGTGCCCAGCAGCAGCAACTTGCGCACGAGCTGCGGATGGCGCAGCGTCACCTCCTGCACCTGGAAGCCACCGAGCGAGAAGCCCAGCAGGTCCACCTGCGACAGACCCAGCGCCTGGATTACCAGCGCAATATCGTCGGCCATGTCCTCGATGCGGTTGCGCGGAGTGCCGCTCGACGAGGCAATGCCACGGCCGTTGAAGAGGATGACCTCGCGGCCAGTGGCGAGACCATCGGTCAGCAGCGGGTCCCAGTGATCCATGCCACCGCGGAAGTGCTGCACGAAGAACAGCGGCGACTGCGAACTCGAGGCGTTGCCCCAGCGGCGGTAGGCGAACTTGTCGCCATCGACCTCGACGAACTGGGTGGGTGCGGTCAGGTGCGTGTTGCTCATGATCAGGGTCCTTTCAAGTGAGAGACACCAATGATGATGATCATAATCTAACTTGTCAAGAGGTTTGATGATGAACGACATCAATGTATAGTGAGGCCTCCTCGCACAGCGAAAAATCAACTCAACTCCGATATGAAGGTCACCAAGGCACAAGCGCAGGCGAACCGGGCGCACATCGTCGAAACAGCGTCGGCGCTCTTCCGCGAGCGTGGCTACGACGGCGTGGGCGTTGCCGACCTGATGGCCGCTGCGGGCTTCACCCACGGCGGCTTCTACAAGCACTTCGGCTCCAAGGCCGATCTGATGGCGGAATCCGCAGCGTGCGGCATCGCGCAGACAGCGGCGCTGACCGCGGGAGTGGACACCCCGGATTTCGTGCGCGCCTACGTCTCGCGCGAGCATCGCGACGCCCGCGCCAGCGGTTGCACGATGGCTGCGCTGGGCGGGGACGCCGCCCGTCAGCCCGAAGCGGTCCGGTCGACGTTCGTGGCTGGCATCGAGAGCCTGCTGGCTGAGCTGAGCCGCGCGGGCACTGCATTGGATGGTGCAGATCCGGAACAGGCGCGAGCCCGGTCGCTCGGCATCCTGACCCACGTGGTGGGCGCTATCGTCCTGTCGCGCGCCTGCCCGGACGATTCGCCGCTGGCCGACGAGATCCTGACGGTGTGCCGCGATTCGATCCTCGCGTCGGTGGACCTGCCTGGGAGCCCGTCTGCGAAAACCCGCGCATCAGCGCGAGAGCGCAGCGCGAGTTGATTTCCGGGCCTTGAGCGGAGGGGCGGTCGCCGGCATGCGAGCGCCCATCCGCAGTGTTCAGTGATTGTTTCTCGGGACGAATGCGCCTCGTGGACCAACGAGGAAGTCCAGGTCGCAGCCTTCATCTGCTTGCGAGACGTGGTCGACATGCAGGCGCCAGTAGCCGCTCTCCAGCGGCGCTGTGGGCGCCTTACACTTGGCGAGACGTGCGGCCAGCTCTTCGGCGCTGACATGCAGGCGCAGCAGGCGCTGCGGCACGTTCAGCTCGATGAGGTCCCATCACGAACGGCCGCGAGAGGGCCGCCGGCAGCAGCCTCGGGCGCGAATGCAGTACCACCGGTGCGTAGGCCGTTCCGCTCATGCTTCGCACACGGCGGCGAAGACCTCCAGAGGGGTTGCCCGCGCCCAGCCCGGCAACCGATCCGTCGATGCGCGTCGCGCCCGCGCGCACGGCGGCGACGGGAGTTCGCGATGCCCATCCCCAGGTTGTGCTGCCCATGGAAGCCGATCTCAGTCGCGGATCGAGCACGTCGCGCAGCGCCGCACGGCCGCGCCGACGTCCTCGGGAAGCAGATAGCCTGCGGAGTCCGTGATGTAGACCGTCTGCGCTCCATAGCTCTCCATGAGCTTTCCTTGCGCGCCAGATTCTCCGGACTGTTGAGGTGCGCCATCATGAGGAACCCGTCGTGTCCATTCCCAGCTTGCGAGCATACGCAATGTGCTGCGACGAGGTATCCGCCTCCGTGCAATGGGTGGCGACTTGCACGCTGCGCGCGCCGCAGTCGTAAGCCGACCGAAGCTCGGCCATGGTTCCTCCCGGGGCAAAGCAGCACCGAAACCTTGGCCTGCTTCACCTGCGCGCACACGGCACTGATGTACTCGTCGTTGCTATGGGGGCAAAGCCATGCTGCAGGAGTTGCCACCCAGTCCGGCACCATGGGTGAACTGGATGTACGGCACGCCCGCATCATCGAGCGCCGTTGCCACCTTGACCATCTGCTCCAGGCTGATCTGCTCGCGCTTGGCGTGCATGCCATCGCGCAGGCACATGTCATGCAGGACGATTTTCTTGCCGCTCACGTCGGAGGCATTCATGCTGCAATCTCCTTTAGCGTGCGCTGCATGGTTCCGCGAGCATCTCGCCCGCGAAGACTTCGGCCGTTCAGCTCGCCGCCGCAGTCATGATGTCCAGATTGCCGGCGTACTTGGGCAGGTAGTCACCCAAGCCTTCCACTTGCATGTACACCGCGACGCGGTGGCCCTGGGTGTGTCGTCAAAGACCGGGCCATTCACGAGGCGATAGCCCAGCACATACTTCTCGACCTTGTCGATCATGGCGTGCACCGTCTCACGACATCGTCGTACTGCGGAGCGCGCAGTTGCTCCATATCCCCCCGCGATTTATTCGAGCGCCTCATGAACGATGCGCGCTTTGCCCGTGCAATGGCAGTGCTGCAATCGGCGCGCACCCGCACGCTGTACAGTTTCGTCGAAGACGCGGCGCTACATACAACCCGCGTGCGCATCGCCCGGCGCCTGCTCAAGCTCACGCACGGCGACGCACCGATGGCGCCTCGCACGCGGCGAGTGGTTCCCGTGACCCAGGAGATGCATCTCCATGATGCTGGGCCTGACGCGCCAGACCCTCGCTCTCGAACTGAAGGCTCTCGCCGCCACAGGGGCGATATCTCTGCCCTATGGCCGTGTCGTCATCGAGTCGGAGCCGGCGTTGCTGGCCATGAGCCGCAGCTCCACAAAATCGTGACGTTGACATTCGCGAGGATGCCTCCGCGATGTCTGCTACCGCGAGCTGGGGTGGTCGCTTCCCTTACTGGGTTGTGATCGAACTCAGCGCTCGTAGATCGGTCAGATCAATGCGGCCATAGCTGATTTCGATGACGTGTTTTCTCGCGCAGCTGCTGGAGAACCCGATTCACCGATTGTCGCGAAGCGCCAACCATCGCCGCCAGGTCTGACTGCGACATCTGTATTTGCGACTCATCCGAATCGTCTTGCTCTGCGGTGCGCAGTTGCATGGTTCTGGAAAGCAAGAGCTGCCTCGCCACCCGTACCGGAAGGCTGTCCAAACTGGCGCCTTCGTAGTTTTGCGCCATCGCCCGCAACTGTGCAGCCATCAGGCGCGAAATAGCCCGGTCGAATACCCGATAGCGGTCGCAGAGCCATCGGAAATCCATCTTCGACAGCACGTCCACCTCGACAGCATTACTGGCTTCTGTCGACTGCGGTCGAGGTTCACCATCCACCAGGCTCGTCTGCCCAAAGCAATCGCCGGATTCAAAGAGGCGATAAGTAATGTGCCGGCCATCTCCCCTCAGAACCGATATTTTCACGGTCCCTGAAATGACGGAACATCTCGTTGCCGGGGGCATCCTGCACATACACCGGTTGGCCAGCGGCATAGTGGCGACGGTACATGCGGGCAAGAAACTCCTCTTGCACGTCAGGCGTCAACCACTGCAGCAAATCGAATTTCGCAAGACGCATAGCTACCCAGCCTCCGAAGGACTCCCGGGGCCAGAACTCAGCTCGGCACCTCTGGGGGCATCGGAGAAACTGAGAACGATATGCATACTATCCACCATCGTGAATTCTCGCGGCGGCACGTTCGAATTGGTCAGCCAAATCGATTAGGCTCTCCGCCTGCCAATCCCATGCTTGCTGGGAAGACGCATCGGGAGCGGCGCGCCGCCGTACTCCAGCGGACGATCTACATACGCCGTCTGCAAACCACAAGCCCTTGCCGCCGCCAGGTCGCTATGGTGGCAGGCC
>NZ_CP019238.1 GCF_001955695.1 Rhodoferax koreense
GCCAGCAGTTCCGCCATCTGAAAGGGCTTGGACACATAGTCGTCGGCCCCGCCATCCAGGCCGCGCAGGCGATCATCCAGACCATCGCGAGCCGTGATGATGAGCAGGGGAACCGGGTTGTCCTTGGCTCGGATGCTGGCCAGCACCTCCAGCCCATCCTTTCCGGGCAGACCGAGGTCGAGTAGCACCAGGTCGTAATGCTGGCAGCCCAGCGTGGTGAGCGCCGTCTGCCCGTCCTTCACCCAGTCGGCGGCGTAGGACGCATCCTTCAATGCGCCCTGGATCGCGTCACCGATCATGGGATCGTCTTCGACCAGCAATACCCGCACTCACCCTCCCTTCAATTGTTGTTCAATGCGCCGTCCTGGCGGCTCGCTGCCTGAACAGCAGGATTGCCACCACTATGAAGGTGAGCAGCGCGGCCGACGCTGAATAGCGGCTCAGCGCCAAGCCGCCCGCGCTCACCGGCTTGTCCAGAAAATCGCCGACCACGGCACCTAGCGGACGCGTCAGGATGAACGCCGCCCAGAACAGCAGCGTGCGGGACACGCTCGTCCAGTAGTAGGCTGCCACGACCAGCGCGAGCAGCCCGCCGAACACGACGGCCGCACCCGTGTATCCCAGGCCCGCCGTATCAGCCGTCCAGTCGCCCAGCGCGGTGCCCAGCGTCTGGGAGAACATAATCGTCAACCAGTAAAAGGCTTCCGCCTTGGGCGAGCTGACCGTGCTTACCGACACGGAGCCAAGGGTGCGATGCCAGACGAAGAGAGAGCCAAGCAGCAAGGCCAGCAGCAAGCTCGAACCGCCAGCGTACCCGATTCCGAGCGATCGGTCCGCGAAATCGGCAGCGTCGTGCCGACCGTGGTTGTCGCGATGATGGTCGTCCAGTACAGGAAGGGGTGGAAGTCCTTGGCCTTGACCTGCGCGACCACGGCAGCCAGGAAGATCGCCGCGAAGATGGCTGTACCGACCAGGTAGCCCAGGTTCATGGACATCGAAACCGCATCACCGCCAGTTTCACCGAGCGTCGTGGCGGCAATCTTGAGCCAGAGCCCAGCGTAACTTCGGGCACCTTGGCCAAAGCGTGTTCAGTGGATGTTTTCATGGGCGCGCTCACTTTCCTTCGAGCGTGTTAAAGGTTTTCAGCAGGGCATCCATCGCAGCCTTGCAGTCAGCCTGGCTTGGCGTGTCTGCGCGAAGCGTCGCAAGCGACTTGTCGATGGCCTTGTCGAGCAGATGCCAGTCATCTGCCGCGCGCGGTTTGAGTCCGGCTTCGGCCGAATCCCATGCGACTTCCAAGTCCTTGATGCGTGACTTGGCAGCAGGCAGATCGCCCTTGTCAACGATGGCGGCGACATCAGTGGCGATGCTGCGGAAGGCCGACAGGTCGCCCAGCTTGGATGCAGTTTTGACTTGCAAGGCCGAGACAGTCTGGGCCGGTGTAGTTGATGCCGAGCTTGCGTTGTTCTGATCGGCAGATTTGGAACAACCAGCCGCGAGGGCCAAGAGCACGGCGGCCGAAATAGCCGCAACAGAGCGAGCGATTGAGTGCTGTATGAACATGTTTTTCTCCTTGTGTAGAGCGAAGAGGGTTATTCGACGAGCTGGGCCGAGCGGCGTCCATTCATGCCGATCTGCGCGACGGCCACCAGCATGACGATCACCGTGAGGAACAAGGCGCTTGTCCACATGGCACCCATGCCAAGGCCACCATAAGTCTTGGCCTGCGTCAGCAAGTCGCCGAGTGCGGCCCCGAAGGGGCGGGTCAAGATGTAGGGATCCAGAAGGTCAGAACGGCGTTGCCGCCCATGCGCCAGGCGGTATAGGTGATGCCAATCAGCACACCGAACGCCACCGCGCCCCAGGTAAAGCCCAAGCCCAATGCCTCGGTCGCCAAATCGCCAGCAGCCGTGGCCCAGCGCGAACGTGCAGAGGATGGCAGCCCAATAGAACAGCTCCCGGCTGCGCGTCACAATGTCGTGAATGGACAGGGTGCGCTCGATCCGATACCAGACGAAGAAGATCGCGGCGAGCGCAACGGCGAACGCCGAGGTGCTGATGTACAGGCTGACGCCAAGGCCATCGTCAGCAGATCGGTGATCTGGGTGCCGACCACGCTGACCAGTACCAACCGTCAGCCAGTAAATCCAAGGGGTATAGCGTCGGGTGCGCAACTGCATGAACAAGGCGGCCGCCAACAGGGCAGCCATGACGGTTCGAGTCACGCCTTGCCCCCACCCTGCGTTGACCGCCAGGAAATCGGCTCCCGTCTCGCCCACCGTGGTGGACATGATCTTGATGATCCAGAACGACAGCGCGACTTCCGGGACTTTATTGAGCCAGCCAGTGGTGCTGCTCGTGGGCAATTTGTTCATGGTGTTCTCCTGCCGGGGGTGAAATGGTTTGCCAGCAGTTTGAACATGCTGACTTAGCCCGCCCATAGGCTCACTCGCGCACCCATCCAAGCGCGATCAACCCGCTGAAAAGCCGCCGATGGATTCCGGTGGAAAGTTGATAACTTGGCAATAGATACCAGTGTGCTTCACGTAACGTCAGCCAGGCACAGATTGCAGCAACGGCGATGGCCCGAGCATGTCGAATGGGAAGTGCACTCCAAGGTAGATGCGCGCCCAGGCAATGGGAACGCCCAGCAAAGCCAAAGTCACGCCTGCAATTCGTGGGCCTCGTTGCAGCGCGAGGCTGAAGGCAACCGCCCACCACAGCGTCAGGTGATCGCTTGGGAAAGACGAATCGGCAACATGAGGGATGAGGGTGTGACCCAGGCCGATCATGAAAGGTCGAGGATGCAACCAAGCCAGGCCGATGATCTGGTTGATGAGCAGGCCCAGCAATCCCGATGCGCTAGCAACGAGCATCGTCTTGCGGGTAGGCTCGCCGCCGCGAAGCCAGCCGATGCCGATCAGGAGTGGAACCGCCCAGATGAGCTGTTCGGCAAAGAAGGTGGCCAACGTCAGAGCCAAAGCACTGGGATGCTCCGGTGCGTTGAGCCAGAGAAAAAATGTATGGTTGAGTGATTCCATGAGGTCTCCGGGCCGGATCGCCTCCGAGGGAAACGATCCGGCCATACTGTCGGGAGTCAGTCCCGCTTGTCGTGGTCATCATCGTGATCCGCCTTGTCCTCGGCAGACGAGATGACCGTGCCCTTGTCGGCATCGACCCGGACATCGAAGACCTTGGCCCCGCTGACGACTTCCACGTCGTAGACCCAGCCTTGCTTCGAGTTCTCGTACTCGGCGCGTGACGCCTTGCCATTGGCGTGCTGCTCGGCGACGGTGACCGCCTGTGTGAGGGGAATCTTGGCCTTGCTGATTGCCAGGGCGTCGTTTTCCATACCGCCATTGGCGGCGTAGGCGACCGCGCCGGTTGCAGCGATGGCGACGGCCAGAAGGGAAAGTTTGGTGTAGCGGTACATGATGCTTCTCCAGAAGAGTGCAGGGATTTGCACAGTGGAGAAGGTACGCAGGCAGACTTAGCTCGCACTGAGCCGGGAAGTTTTCGCTCTCGCCGATGTAGTGTTATCGACTTCTAATAATTGGTGCAGTCGTCTTCTGAAAATGACAGATAAATCGCATGACGGCCTTTTTGGCCGGGGGTAGCATGACCGGACACTTTGCGTATACCCAAAATGACCGGAGGAACCCATGACCAGCCGCAACGGCTACTTCCCAGGCATGTCATTTTCAGAAGGCGACTGCACGGAATGTCAGGAGTCGGCTGCACGGCCTGTCGGGGCTATTTTTTGCGGGAGCGTTCCATGTGCAGAACAGCGTCAAGCAATGCCATTGAATCGCAGGTGTCGGATGCGTAGACCGTGCGCGTCCTTGGGTCATACGACACCATGACGAACGGGTCTGAGGTACGTTCCGTGCTCCGGGGCGCTTGACGCTTGGAGCGGTAGGTTCTGCATACCTCCCTCTTGACCTTGCCCCTGTTTGCTGGAGTTCTTAGCCCACGGATTACGCGGCCTTTTTACGCTGTGCCTCGTACCAGCGTTGCTCATATTGCATCGGGCTGAGGTATCCCAGCGTCGAATGCAATCGTCGGTGATTGTAGAAAGCCATCCAGTCCAGCACCGCGTCCATGGCCTCACGCCGGGTAGCGAACTTCCTGCCGTACAGGCTGGCCGTTTTCAATCTGCCCCAGAAGCTTTCGGTCGGTGCATTGTCCCAGCAGTTACCCTTCCTGCTCATCGATGAGCGCATCTCCCAGACACGTAGCGTGTCCTGGAATTCGTGGCTGCAATATTGACTGCCACGGTCGCTGTGGAAGATGAGGCCAGCCTCAGGGCGGCGCCGGAACCACGCCATGGTGAGCGCATCCTTGACTAGACTGGCTTGCATATGGGCTTGCATGCTCCAGCCCACCACCTGACGGCTGAACAAATCAATGACGCCCGCCAGGTACAACCACCCCTCGTCGGTAGCGATGTAGGTGATGTCGCCACTCCACAACCGGTTGGGCGCCTCGGGATTGAAGCGCCGCTGCACGAGGTCGGGCGCCACCGGCAGACTGTGCCGGCTATCCGTGGTCACCACGAATTTGCGCTTGGTCTTGGCTTTGATGCCGTGCTGCTGCATCAGGTGACGTACCCGCTCTTTACCGACACGAATCCCGCGTGCAAGCAGCTCCTTGTGCATACGCGGCCAGCCGTACTCCTGCTTGACCTCTATGTGAATTGCACGCATGTGGGCCAGTAAGGCTTCGTCGCTATGGCGGCCAGCAGGCCCTGGGCGAGCAGCGTCACGGCGGCGCTGCCAGACAAAATAGCCACTGGCGCTGACCTCCAGCACTTCGCAGGAGATGCTCACTGGATACTGGTTTCTCATTTGGTAAATCCAGGCGTACCTCGCAGCGTGTCCTGCGCGAAGTACGCCGCGGCTTTTTTTGCGATGTCTCGCTCCATTCGAAGCCTGGCAACCTCAGCACGCAGGCGCGCCAGCTCCATTTGCTCAGGCGTGACGGATGCAGGTCTGTCTCCTACACCGCCCACATCACCCTTGGCGCCGCGGCGTACCCAGTTGCTCAGGCTGGCCTTGGGGATACCCAATACCTTGGCTGTGGCAGCAATGGATTGCCCACCCTTGACCTGACGCACCGCCTCCAATTTGTATTCCCGCGTGTACTGCGCTCGAACTTGCTTGTCTGACATTTCTTGACTCCTTGGTCGTATTTTGAACAAGGCTCAAGAACTCCACTTTCCGGGGGCAAGGTCATCTTTTCGGCAAGCTGCTGGCCGATCTTCTTCCAGTCAAAGAGATAGTCGGGATACAACCGGCGCATGTCTCGCTTGTCCTGCGGCTCAAGCGTGTAATTGCGAATCCGCATGATGTTGTAATTGCTCCTGCCGACTTTGACCGTGAGATAGCAAAAGCCCTTTCTGGTCGTGACGAAGGCACTGCTTTGCTTGCGGCTCATGGTTGCTCGCTCCCGCCTTGCAGCGCGGCGTATAGGGCCGTCTTGCTCACCTTGAGCCGTGTAGCAGCCTCCCGGACGTTCAGCCCGTTGGCAATATGCTCCTGCGCCCGCTGCAACTTGTCGGCAGTGACAACCGGCTTGCGCCCGCCCTTGCGCCCGCGAGCGGCGGCAGCGGTCAGCCCGGCCTTGGTGCGCTCACGGATCAAGTCGCGCTCGAACTGGCCCAGCGCGCCGAACACGTGGAAGATGAGCCGCCCGCCCGGTGTGGTGGTGTCAATGCTTTCTGTCAGCGACCGGAAGCCGACGCCACGCGCTTCCAGCGCGCCGATTGTCTCGATGAGGTGTGGCATCGAGCGCCCGAGCCGATCCAGCCGCCAGACGGCCAGCACGTCGCCGTCGCGCAGATAGGCCAGCGCGGCGGCCAAGCCGGGCCTGTCGGCCTTGGCCCCGGAAGCCGTGTCCTCAAAGACGCGCTCGCAGCCCGCCTTGCGCAGTGCATCCGTCTGCAAGGCGGTGTCCTGTTCAGCCGTCGATACCCGCGCATAGCCGATGAGTGCCATTACCGCCCCTTTTGTCCGTTTTTCCGTCCGCCTATCATAATGTCCGACAACCCGTTATTCAAGCGCATTGCCGGACAGTGACCGGCTTGGCCGACTAATGATCGTTTGACGGACAAGGCGGCGCATGTGCCGCCATCCCGGCGCAATGGAACAGCGAACCGACTTAAGCCGGAACCGCCGAAAATTCCGGCGCGATACCGAGTAAGCCGGAATCCCAGATTTTTCCGGCACCGGGTCAAATAACGCCAACGACCAACAGGAGCGCCCTATCTATTGCTTTCATTCGCTCATCGTCGAGGCGGCCAAACGGTTCACTGATTTTGGTGCGCGGTAGCGTCGAGAGCTTGTCCACCATAACTTGCGATAGTGCGCGCAGCCCGTTAGCTGGATTCGGTTCCACGGTGACGCGAAACGCGGCATTGCGCAGGTCGCTTGTCACTGGGCACAGCACAACGCTTTCCAAGTCGGTTAGTAGGTCTGATTGAACGATCAGGGCTGGTCGTGGTTTGCCGTAGTCACCCTGCAATGAAACCGTCACGAGGTCGCCTCGCTGCATCACTCCCAGCCCTCAACGTGCGATGCCGCCTCTTCGGTGAAGCGCAAAACCTCTGCTTCTGCTGGGTCGCCCTTCAGGCTTTGGCATTGCTTGCGCACTTGCGCCGTGAACTCAGGCGAACGGGTGTCCGGCACCCAAAACTGCACAGGCCGCAGCCCCGCCGCGCGCATCCGTTCGCGGTGTCGGGCTACCTTTGATTCGTGAATTGATGGCATGGTGCTCTCCATTGGTTGCATGTATGGTTACATGATACTGCGCATGAAACCATAGCGCAAGCCAAGCCGTTCCGCAACGTCGTGCAGGGAAGTTCTGCGCAATTTCCGCCCTTCTTGGAGTTTCGTGCATAGGACTGCTGACACGACCCGGTCAGAAGTCGGCTGCACACGGGGCGGCCAGCCTCATGAACTGGTGCAGACGTCTTCTGAAAATGACAAGGCAAGACCAAGGCGAAGCGCAGCGCGATCATCACGCCGCGCACCGCCCAGGAAACACAGATTGCGGCCATGCCGCGCCAGTCACGCGCAGCGCGCCAGGCGCTCGCCAAGACGCCACCGCTGCGCGTCGGCGGCGATGGCCTGGTCGAAGGTGCCGACCGCATCATGCGGACGCCGACCGAGCACCAGGCCGCCGGCGTCGCTTTCAAGGTCGCGCGCATCTACTTGCGCGTCAGCACCGACGAGCAGGACTTGACCAGGCAGGCCGCCATCGTGGAGAGCACCAGGGCCGCCGGCTTCTACGTCGCCGGCATCTACCGCGAGAAGGCTTCGGGCGCTCGCGCCGATCGCGCCGAGCTGCTGCGCATGATCGGCGACCTGCAACCCGGTGAAGTCGTCGTTGCGGAGAAGATCGACCGCATCAGCCGCCTGCCGCTGCCCGAGGCCGAACGCCTCGTGGCCTCGATCCGCGCCCAGGGCGCGCGCCTGGCTGTCCCTGGCGTGGTCGATCTATCCGACCTGGCCGCCGAGGCGAAGGGCGTGGCAAAGGTGGTGCTGGAGTCGATCCAGGACATGCTTTTGAAGCTGGCGTTGCAGATGGCCCGCGACGACTACGAGGATCGCCGCGAGCGGCAGCGGCAGGGCGTCGAGCTGGCGAAGGACGCCGGCCGCTACACCGGCCGCAAGGCCAACACAAAGGTGCATGAACGCATCGTGGCGCTGCGCAGCGCAGGCCACAGCATTCCAGAGACGGCCAGGCTGGCCGGGTGCAGTGAAAGCCAGGTCAAGCGCGTATGGGCGCTGCACAACCAGGCGCAGGCGTGACCTACTCGGCCGCCTCCAGCTCGCGCAGGCATTCCATGATCGCCGCCCGCTCCAGCGGATCGAGCTTGGCGAGCTTCGCTTGCCAGCGGGCTTTCTTCCGCTTGATGCGCTCGCGCTCGCGGAAGTTGCTGCCGAGGTAGCGCAGATCGTGCAGCTCGGCCGGCTCGGGGTAGTTCATCCACAGCCGTTCGATAGCGATGCCGCCGCGCGTCATCGCGTTGAAGTCGATGGTTCTCCATGACGCCAAGGGAGAGCTGTCATAGATCGTTGAGCTGTAGCCCGACACCATCACCGCGCACGGCAAGCCGGCCAGCACGTCGAGCAGCCGCACGTGGTCGGCGTCGTCGTATTCGTGGCGGTATAGCTTGCCGCCGCGCCGGCTGTCCATCACGTAGGGCGGATCGGCGTAGACGAACTCGGAGCCGGTGAACTGGTGGGACTCCAGCCAGGCCACGGCGTCGCCGTGGTGCAGCTCCAGGCCGGGCACGTCGAGCTGCTGCCAGACCTCGATCACCTCGGGATCAACGTCGATGCCGACGCTGCGGGCAGCGGGCCGCTTGCGCTCCAGGATGTTGCCGCCGCCCAGGTGCGTTTCGATGTACGTGTCGTGAGGCGGGATGTTGTTGATGATCGTCTGGTAGACGCCGGCACCGCCCTTGCCGCCGGGGTATCTCATGGCCTTCTTCCTGGAGTAAATCGGGACTTGGCCAGCATCGTCAGAAATGGCGATGCTGTCAAGGGAAGCCGGCCGGGCCTGCATCGTCAGAGCCGACGATGCGAAGCTGCTGGAGCGTCCTGCAGCACCGCCAGGAATGGCGATGCCGGATCGCTCAGTAGGTGGGGATGTAGACCACCTCAATGTCCACGCGCTGGTTCTCGCGCCGGCCCTCGGCCGTCGAGTTGTCTGCCACGAAATCGGCGGCCGATGCGAAGTTCACCATGATCTTGAGCGGCGAGACGCCGCGCGCCACCAAGTACGACCTGGCCGAGAGCGCACGGCGTAGTGCAAGGGCCTCATCGGCCGCGCTGGGCCGTAGTGTGCTGGTGCGCCCGCTGATGTAGATGATCGCCGCATTCCTAGCGTCGGCCAGCAGCTCCAGGGCCTCTGGCGTCGGCTGGAATGTCGCGCTGCTGTCGGGGAAGGACACCGATACGCCGGACTTGATCGGCGTGCCGAAGTTGCCGGCGTCGCCGGCGGCCAGTGCGCTTTGCGCGCTGACCAGGAACGCCAGAGAGAGGGCCAGAAGAACGGGTTTTCGCATGGGGCAGGACTCCAATCAGAAGAACAGGTAGCCGGCCTTGCTCATGGGGATGCGGATCAACCAGAGCGAGGCCAGGTGCAGCGGGTAATAGGCGTAGAAGGCCCAGCGCAGGCGCGGCACGCGCACATCCACCCGCGAGGCCAGGAAGAGCACCGGCAGGGCTGCCAAGGCCCACAGGTTGCGATTGACGAACCACAGGGCCGCGCAGGCCAGCACCGCGACCGCCGCGGCGGCCCAGCTCGGCCGGCGCGTGTACGACCACACCGCCAGGCCGAAAGCCACGGCCGGCCACCAATATTCGACCGAGCTGCCGCCGACCAGGAACACCACGCCGGCGGCCGCCAGGTGCAGCTTGCCGCCACGTTCGACCAGGTAAGCCGTGGCCGTGACGACCAGCAGCGTGAACATCACGTTGAGCGGCCACCAACCGGCGTACAGGCCGCCGAGGGCCACGAAGGGCACGGAGGCCAGCGCGCCGAACATCGCCAGGCGCGACATGGTGCGGCCGTACACGCCGCGTTCGAGCGTGCCCGGCCGGGCCAGGTTGTAGGCCAGGACGAACACGAAAAGGGGGAGCGCCACGCGGCCGGCCTCGAACAGCACCGGCAGCGTCGCGTTGAACAGGTACTTGTTGACGTGATCGCCGGTCATGAGAACCAGTGCGAGCCACTTCAACGCTTCGACGGTTCCATCAGGAATCCGCAGGGCCTTCATCAGCGCCGGCCCCCGCGAATCGCGTAGGCGCGCAGCACCAGGAAGATGATGTAGAGCGCTGGCAGTGAGAGCACGAAGGCGATGGGCTTGCCGATCCACGCCGGCAGCGCCCACAGCAGAAGGCCCAAGGCGAAGATCGGGCCGAGGCCCAGCAGAAGCAAATCGAGCTGGTTCTTGGCCTGTCCTTCCGCCCACTTGCAATAGGCTTGAAGCAACCGGCCGACGCCCAGCGTGTACCGCATCATGAAGGCGTGGAATTTGTCCATGTTTAGCCGCTAAATCGGAAGAGCCGGCCTACTCGGCCGACCCCTCGCGTGAAGTGTTGAAAGACACCGTGCGGGGCACGTAGCCGGCCACCGACACGCTGCGAGCTGCTGCGGCCGCTGGGGCGGCCTGCTGGGGTGCTGGTGCCGGCCTGGCCGCCGGCGTCGCCCGCTGGGCCACCGTCGCGGGCTGGCTGGGCGTCGAGGGCGTGGCCCCGGCCTTCGTCACGTCAAGCGTGACGAACCGAGCTTCGAGCCAATCGGCCCACTTCGACGCCTTGCGCATCAAGTCGGCCCGGTACACCGCGTTGTACTGCGGCGTGCGCGAGTGGTAGTTCGCCGCCTTCGTCCAGAGGTCGCCCTTGTCGTTGCGGATGTGCATCCGCAGCCGCCAGGCGGCCAGGTCGAACGAGTAGCAGCCGGCAGCCGCCACATCGTTCGCCGTGATGCCGTATCGGGCCAGGTCGCCCAGGTACGCGGTGTTGAACTGCATCGGGCCAACGTCATGCGTGCCATTCGAGTTGCGCACCCACTGGCCCGGCTTGCCGCCCTCTTTCTCGGCGACGGCCAACACGATGTTGACCGGCACCTCGTACTTGACGGCGGCCGAGATCGAGCAGACGACGCGCTCCTGGAGCTGCGGCGGCAGATCGGCGAAGAACGGCATGCCCTCCCCTCCCTCAGTTCAGCCAGGACTGACGGCGGCGCTCTTCGTCCTCGCGCCGGATGCGTTCGTTGTACTCGGCCAAGGCGCGGTCATAGTCGCGCGCTTCGACCCAATACCCGCCCCGCTCTGGCGTCCCGACATAGCGCGGCAGCGTGCCGCTGCTGGCGAAGTCGGTGTAGGCGTGGCCGGTGTAGGCCCCGCAGTAGTCAGGCAACTGGTTGCTGATGTACGTGCGCCCATCGTCGTAGCCGCCCGTCCACATCACCAACGTCGAGTTCAGCGACTGCGCGTCGCAACGGCCAGCGCCGCGCGAGATCGCCGACACGAGCGACTGCATTTCCGGCGTCTGGCTCGCCACCGGGCAAAGCTGGAGGAAGTTCAGGCGGGCGCGGATCGTGTCCGACAGCTTGCGCTTCGTGATGTTGAAGTACCGCGACAGCGACGGCGTGCATTCGCTCGGGCGCGTGCCCGACGACAGGCACAGGATCGCCTCGCAGGCCAGGCGCGTGTCGCCGGTCAGCACGTCTTGCGCGCTGGCCGTGCCGGCGGTCGATCCGAGGGCTGCCACGAGGGCGGCCAGGGCAAACAGTTTCTTCTTCATGGTTGGACTCTCCTTGGTTACGCAGTTGTGCCGTCGCGGCCTTGCTCGCGGTTGGCGAACGCAGCTACTTCGGACTCGGGATCGGCATCGGCGGGGCCGCCTGCCAGGCTGTTGTCGCCGAAGCTCGGCGCGGGCTGCTGGTCGGGCACGTCGATGTTCTCGGCCGTGCCGCTTCCTTGCGCCTTGATCGCGGCGGCGATCTTTCCGCCAGTGGTGTCGGCGATCCGCTCGGCTGCGGCTTCGCGCAGGCTCGCGGCTTTGGCCTTGGCAACATCGGCGGTTCCCTTCGCCAAGTTCGCGCCGGCGTCGGCGGCGATGCGGCCGGCCGTGCCGAGGGCCGATGCGGCCGATGCGAGCAAGCCGGGGCCGGTGCTGCCCGGTGCGGCCTGCTGCCCTTGCCCTGCCCCGCCGGCGGGCTTGGGTTCGTTCTTGGCGGCCTTGTCGGCACTGCTGCCGGTGCTGGCCGTCGAGCTGCTGCCCTGGCCGCCGGCGTCGGCTTTGCCGCCGCCCTTATCGCCGCCCTTCGAGCTGCCCGAGCTGCTGCCGGTCGAGGGGCTGCCGCCACCCGACGAAGAGCCACCGCCGGAGCTGCCGCTAAAGCCCGCAGCCTGAGCGAAGGGCGTGCTGCCGGTGCCGGCGTCGCCGCCGCCGCCCGCACCGCCGCCCGAGCTGCCGCCGCCCGAGAAGGCCGACATAACGTCCGTGCCTGCCGACACGTTCTCATTGGCCTTCGAGAAGGCGGCCATGACGGCAGAGGCACCACCGGCGGCCGAGGCTGCGCCGGCGGCCAGAGCGGCGCCGCCGGTCGCGGCCGCTGCTGCTGCCATGCCTGCGGCACCCAACGCAGCGCCTGCACCGAACTGGCCGATGCCGGCACCGCCCACGCTCGCGCCGGTGATGATCCCGGCGATGAGCGGCGGAATCTTGTTGACCAACGCCAAGAGGATGATGACGACGATCAGCATCACGCCCATTTCCTTGAGGCTGATGCCGGCGCTCATGCGCGAGTAGTAGTCATCGAGGAAGGTCTTGCCGATGCCCACCAGGAGCACCATTGCGAAGAGCTGCGCGGCCACGCCCAGGACGACCTTGTAGTAGTTGATCGCCATGTCGGAAGTCCAGCGCGAACCACCGAAGCCGAGGAAGAACACGCCGCCGTAGGCGAGCACCCAGCCCGACGCGAGCAGCAGAAGCATATTCACACCGACCAGGGCCAGGATGACCAGGATCGCCACGGCCATGAGGATGCCGGCCATGCTGTCCACCGGCGACCACACCGAGGACTGATCCATCACCTTGTCGAAGATCGCAAAGCCCACGTCCACGATGCCCGAGGGCGACAGAGCATTGCCCAGGCCCGTCGCGTTGCCGGCGAGCTGCCGCAACGACGCATAGATGGACGAGGCGAAGTTAGGGCCGTTGGTCAGCGCCCACCAGAAGAAGCCGGTAAAGATCGTGAAGCGGACGAACTCCGCGAAGAACTCGCCAATGTCGGCCTTGCGCAAGGCCATCATGCCGAACGTCCAGACCATCGAGATCACAACCAGCGTCCAGAAGAGCCAGGTTGCGGCCGTGGTGATGACACCGGCCCAGCCGCTCGCGGCGGCCTGGTAGCGATCCAGCACGCTATCGAACACGCCGGCGTTGTCGATGGCCGCGTGGGCATCGACCGCGAAGAACGCCAGCCAGACGAACAGCGGCAGGGCGAGGGTTTTTAGATTGGCTGGCATTCTCATCGTCAGCACCTCACCATTCGCGTTTCGGGCTGGGCTTGAAATCCCCACCACGACGCAAGCACAGCGACGAAAAAGCCTGCTGGACGCCCTTGTCCTCGATCTTGGCGATGTTCTCGGGCTTGCAGTTCTCGTCGTTCACTTCCGGCATGGGGGCCGTGGCCGGCTTGTTGTCGCAGCCGGCGACCAAGGCCGCCACGAGGGCGGCCGAGGCCAAGGACAGAGCCTTGATTGCTTTCATGAATCCCCCTTACCAGGTGCGCGCCGGGCTGGCCCGGTAGCTGCCCTGGCGCAGTTGTGCGGCCGCTGCCGCCTGCTGGGCTTCCTTGTCGGCGTCGGCCTGCATCTTGGTTGCCATCGCGTTCTGCTGCGCGATCAGCAGGCCACGAATCTGCAAGAGCTGGTTGGCCTGCTGGCTGGCGAGCTGGTTGGCGTAGCCGATGGCCTGCATTTGGCCCTGCGCGCCCTGCGCTGCCGATTGAAGACGCTGCAACGTCGCTGCATCGGCCGTGAGATTCGTTTGCTGCCTATCGAGGCCCTTGAACAAGGCATCGTTGGCCTTCTTCTGCGACTCGCTCGCGAGCTGGGCCACATTCCGAAGTGCTGCGCGTTCCGCGTCGGAGCACCCTGCCGCCGTAAAGCACGGCGAGTTCTTGTAGTAGTTCACGTCCTGGAACTTGCCGATGTAGCTGTCCAGGCTGCCGAGTTGGGTCTTGTAGTAATCCAGCGTGTTGACCGCGTTCATCAACCCGTTGATGGTCGATTGCGCCTGATCCCAGATATACGCGGCCGGGGCCATCGTGTTCTGGAGTTGGTTTTGATACTGCTGGAGCTGGGTGCTGTACTGCTCAATTTGCTTGAGCGTCTGGGCCACCGATTCGATGGCCGTCATGATGTTCTGCGACAGGTTGGTGCCGTCGATGACGGGGATGCCAGCCTGCACAGGTGTGACCGCCAGCGTGCTCGAAACAGCAATGACGAGGGCCAATTTAGCGGCTAAAAACTTCGGCTTCATGGTGCTTTTCTCCTATGGCGTTAGTAATCGAAGGAACGGTACGGCTTGGAAAACGTCATGTCCTTCGTGACCACGACGTTGAAGCGATACCCCGGCCGAATTTCCAGCGTCGGCGAAATGCTCAGGTTCTTGGCGATGAGTTGCGCCGTAACCTGGCCGAGCTGCTGGCCGAGGGCTTCGCTTAGGGCACTGCTGGCGCTCGGTGCGCCATAGGTGTTTGTGGCCTGGTTCTGGCGTTGGCTGTAGGTGATGCCTGCTGTCACGCCGGACATGAGGAAGGCCGAGCCGAACAGGCGCACATAGTGGTTGTTCACCTGGTCGTGGAAGCCCGCGTATCCCGCGCTGTCCGCGCCTGGCATCGCGCCAATGTCCATCGCCTTGCCATCGGGGAACACGATGCGTTGCCACGCAACCAGCACGCGCGCTTGGCCGTAGGCCACGTCGCTCGAATACGAGCCGACGAGGCGCGATCCCTGCGGGATCAACAGGTGCTTGCCGGTCGGTGTGTCGTACACGTCCTGCGCGACCTGGGCCATGATTTGGCCCGGCAGATCGGAGTTGATGCCCGAAATGAGCGTGGCCGGCACGACGAAGCCCGCGCGCAGCTCGAACGGTGTGCGCGGCGCTTCCGGCTGCGAATCCAGCTTCCAGCGGTCGCCCTGCCCACCTTGGCCGAACTGCGCCATGCTGTTGCGCCCGCCGCCGCTGGTCGAGGTTTGCAGGAGCTGCGGCGCACCGCCCGCGCCCATGCCGCCGGCGGCCGGAGCCGCGCCGCCACCACCGACGCCCATGCCGCGAATCTGCGCCAGGCGTGCTTGATAGGCGGCGGTCGGATCGTTGCTGCGCTGCGCGTCGATTTGCTGCTGCACCGCTGCGATGCGGTTCAGCATTTCATCGCGCGTCTGCGGCGTGCCGGTGTAGGTGCTCGGGCCACCCGGCGCGGAGCCGTTGCTACGCGGGGCATCCACGCGCACGGTGGTCTTGGCCTTCACGGCTTCGCCGAACATCTGCATCTTCGCCATGCGGATGCGCTGGGCCTCGTCGTCGTTCACCGGCTGGCCCGGGTTGCCGGGGTTGGCCGGCGGGGCCGGCGGCGCGTCCGGGTTGGACGGCCGCGCGATCTCCAGCGGAGCCGACGCCGGGCCGGTCGGCATGTCGGGCACCTTGAGCGGGCTTGCCGGCTCGATCAAGCCGCCGGTCTTGTCGCCTGCGATCTCCTTGGCGAACATCGACGTGTTGCCGGCCTTCTCCTTGGGGCCGTCCGCCGGCGCGTTCTGCTTGGCCGCGCGATCCGCCGCGACCAGGGCCATGACCAGCACGAACGACAGCAGGACGCCGCCGAGGATGTACATGGGCATGTTGTTGACGCGACGGACGCCCGCCTTCTTGGACACTTCGCCAGGCGAAGCGTCAGGTGCCATCTGATCGGCGTTTTCTGTCATGGCGTCACTCCTTGCGCACCCAGTACCCGGCCGGCGCGAACGTGCCGTTTTGCGCCAGGTAAGGGCGGGTGATGGATTGATTGCCGACCATCAAGGTCAGGCGGTACAGGTTCGAGTCGCCAGCCTGGTCGAGCACGTAGCGCAACGGCAGGCCGCCCGACGCGGCCGTGGTGGCCGGTGCGCTCGCCTGCGATGCCGCCGAGGCCGGGGCCTGCGTGGAAGCGCCGGCCGGGGCGTACTCCAGGAGGGCATAGCCCTTGTCGCGCAGCGACTTGACGAGCGCCTGGCCGAACGGATCGGGCGTCGGCTGTTGCAGCTCCAGGCGCGTGCGCGCCGGCGCGTACAGCGTGGCGAGCTGCTGCACCGCGTCGGTGGCGAGCTTCTGCTGATCGAGCGCGGCCGACTGGACGAAGTTGCCGTACTGGCTGGTGGTTGCGCAGCCGCCGAGGCCCAGGGCGAGGGCGAGCAGCGCGAGAGAGACGATCTTGCGCATGGTCACTTCCTCCGGCTGATGGTCACGCGGTCTTGGCTACTGCCAACACCGGCAATCAGGATCGCGCGGTCAAACACCGTGTCCACGATGTAGCGATTGCCCTGCACGCGGTAATTGACCAGCACCGTTTCGTCGTCGGTGAACAAGCCGCCCTCTTTGCGCACGACCAGGAGCGTCGGCGCTTCGGTCTGCTGCATCGTGCCGGGCATTTCGATGATGGTCTTGCGGCCATCGTTGTAGACGCGCACAGGCTTCCAGCTCGCCGACCCGGACAGCTCATAGTCGAACGAGAGATCGCCCAGGTACTCGCCCGTCGCCGGCAGGGTGTTGTCGGTGCGTTCCTGCTTCTCGCGGCGCTGGATCGCGTCCCACTTGGCTTGCGCTTCCTCGGGGTACGTGAACGAGACTTGCGGCATGTACTCGGTGCGATGCGAGCGCAGGCGGAAGTGGTAGCTGCGGCGGTTCGTGGTCACAACCAGGCTGGTTTCGAGGCCCACGTCCATCGGCTTGATGATGAGGTGCTGAACCTCGGTCGCGCCGCTGCCGGTGATGGCCGGTTCCACCGTCCACCTGGCCGTGTCGCCCAGGTTGATCGAGTTCACTTGTTCGCCGGGCTGCAAGGCCACGTCGCACACCTGGAGCACCGCGCAAACGATGCTCGGCTGCTGCGCGCCGTACACGAACTTGATGGCACCGCCCGAGCCGGCCACCGGCTTGATGCCGGTCGCCGACCCCGCTTCCCACCGTTTGGCGATGGCGAGCGCCGCGCGCTCTTGAGCGGTCAGCGTCGGGTTGGTCTTGTTGAAATACTTGTCGGCAATGTCGTCGCCAGGGGCGGCCAGAGCCAGGGAGGGCACCGCCACAGCAGCGCCCACGATCAAAGCGGAGAGGGTTTTCTTCATGGTGGATGACCTCGAATTCATTGGATGCGGGACCAGGAGTAATCACGCACGTAGATGCTCAACGGGTTGTTCCGCAGTTGCTCATCGGTGGTGTTGGGCGTGACCTCGGCGATGTAGGTAGTCACGAGCGCGCGCCAGGTGACGGGCTGACCTTTCAGCGTGCCTTGGCGGTCGCGCGTGGTTTCCACCCACTCGACTTGCCAGGTGTCGGGCGTTTGCGGGATGACGGTCTTGATCTCGACGCTGACCATTTCCTTCTCGGCGCGCTTGAACGGGCTGGAATCGGGCGTGCCGTTCAACCACTCGTTCATCTTTGGCGTCGCCGGATCGTTGGGGGCGAGCATCGAGTACGCCTTGAACACGCACTTGCGCTGCAAGGCCACGTCAGGCGACACCATGCGCGCGCAGCTCATCCAGTCCGCAACGGCGGCGTGGATGACACGCGGATCGGCCTTCCCTGCGGCCTGCACCGGGCCGGCGGCCACCGTCTGGCCCAGCTTGTCCACCTCGACCACGTAGGGGATGAACTTCGACTGGCTGCCGATGTGGATCACGCCACCCACGCCGGCCAGCGCGATCAACAGCGACAGGATGCCGATCACCTGCCAGGTTTGGCGCTGCGAGACGACGCCGCCCACGTGATCGTTCCAGGTGCGGCGCGCGGCCAGGTAGGGGTTCTCGGCCTCGCCCGCACGGCGGCCGCCGGCGAGCGGTTCCTTCGAGCGGCGCGGATCGCGCGGCTCGGCGGAGTTGGCGGGCTTCTTGAAGATCAAGCCCTTGAGGGTGTCGGCGATGCTCATGCGGCCTCCAGGTAGTCGTTGAGATTCAGCCCACGGCCGGCCAGCCACTCATGCACCCATTCGTGGCCGAACTTGGCTTCGAGGCTCTTGATGGTGGCGACCGATTCCTTGTCGGACGCACCGACGAAGGCCAGGGCCATCGGCCCCAGGGCAAGGTCATAGAGACGGCGGCCGTTCTCCGAGACGTAGTAGTACTGACGCTTCGGAATGGCAGTCGCCAGGATTTCGATCTGACGCGCGTTGAGGCCCATACGGCGATAGAGCGCCGATGTGTCCTCATCCCTGGCGTAGACGTTGGGCAGGAAAATCTTGGTCGCGGTCGATTCCACGATCACGTCCAAGATGCCCGAGTTGGCCGCGTCGGAGAGGCTTTGCGTCGCCATCAGCACAAGGCAGTTGGCCTTGCGCAGCACCTTGAGCCATTCCCTGATCTTGGCGCGGAACGCGGGGTGGCCCAGCATCAACCAGGCTTCGTCCAGGATGATGACGGAGGGCTGGCCTTTCAGTGCGCGCTCGATGCGGCGGAACAGGTAGAGCAGCACCGGCAGCGCGAACTTCTCGCCCAGGTTCATCAGCTCTTCGATCTCGAACACCGTGAAGTCGGACAGCGACAGGCCGTCCTCTTCGGCGTCGAGCAGGTGGCCCATCGAGCCGTCCACCGTGTACTGCTTGATGGCCTCGCGGATCGCCTCGTCCTGAATCGTCACCGAGAACTCGGAGAGCGTGCGCGCGCCGCTGGCGTGCATGCTCATGATCGCGTTGCCGATCTCGTTGCGCTGCGCCGGCGTGGTGTTGACGCCGTTCAACGCCAGGATGGTGTCGATCCACTCCATCGCCCAGGCCCTATCCCCCTTCGTTTCGAGGAACTGGAGCGGGCAGAACGCCAGGCGGTCATCGTCGGCGGCCACCGTGAAATGCAGGCCGCTCTTGCCCTTCGTGGCCGCGCGGATGCCGGCCGCGAGTGGGTACATCGACATGCCCTTGTCGAAGGCGTAGATCGACATGCCGGCGTAGCGACGGAGCTGCGCGGCGATGATGCCCAGGTGCGTCGATTTGCCTGCGCCGGTCGGGCCGAACATGAAGGTGTGGCCCAGGTCGCGCACGTGCAGGTTCAGGCGGAACGGCGTAGCGCCCACCGTCACGCAGTGCATGAGCGCCGGCGACAGCGGCGGGTACATCGGGCACGGAGCCGTGGCGCTGCCCGTCCAGATCGAGCTTGTCGGCAGCAGGTCGGCCAGGTTCATCGTGTTGATGAGCGGCCGGCGCACGTTCTCGACGCCGTGGCCGGGCAAGCTGCCCAGGTACGCATCGAGCGTGTTGATCGTCTCGATACGGGCCGCGAAGGCCAGGCGGTTGACGGCCTTCTCGACCAGGAGCGCGGAGGCCGCCAGGCGCTCCCGATCCTCGTCCATCAGCACGACCACGCTGGTGTAGTAGCCGGCCGCCACCAAGCCGCTGTTGACCTCGGCGATGGCCGCCTCGGCGTCGCCGACCATCGCGGCCGCGTCCTGGTTGATCGAGCCGGTATTCGTGTTGAACACCTGATCGAAGAAGCCGCGAATCTTCTGCTTCCACTTCTTGCGGAACTTGTCCAGGTGCTTCAAGGACTCGTGCTGATCCATGAAGATGAAGCGGCTCGACCAGCGGTATTCGCTGGGCAGCTCGGCCAGGGCCGAGAGCACCCCAGGCGTTGACTCCAAGGGGAAGCCTTCGATGGCGACCACCTGGATGAACTTGCGCCCGATCTTGGGCACGACGCCGCCCCACAGCTCTTGCCCGCCGATTACCGCATCGAGGTACATCGGATTGCTGGGCAGCATGACCGGGTGATGGAGGCCCGTCACGCAGAACTGCAACCAGCTCAGGAAGTCATCGTGCGTGACTTCCCTGCCCTCTTCCGACACGACTTTTTGGCCGCGCAGGCGCGTCATCTTGACCGCCGAGGACAGGCGCGATTCCAGGCTGGTGATCTCGCGCTTGAACTGCGCAATCAGGCCCGTAGTGCGCGCCGTATGGTCGGGAGCCACCGCATCGTCATCGAACATGAGTTCGACAAACTTGCGCTGGGCCAGCACTGGCGGGAACCACGTGACGGTCAGGACAAAGTAGCCCTCGAACATCGCGCCCAGGCCCTCGAACAAGCGCCGGCGTTCCTCGTCAATGGCGAAGGAAACGGAGTCGGGGAACGATGACACGCCCCGCTCCGAGTAGTTCGGCGCAGGCCGACGCACAGCATCGACATGCACCATCCAGCCGTTCCCCAGGCCCGCCAGGGCCTGGTTGATGCGGAACGACACCATTTCCCGCTGTTCCTCGGTGCTGCTGGCGTTGTCATCCCCCTTGTACAGCCAGGCGGCCATAAAGGAGCCGTTCTTGCCCACGATCACGCCGTCATCGACCACGGCGGCGTAATTGAGCAGATCGGCCAGGCCGGCATCCTTGGCGCGATGCTTCTTGAGCTTCAGCTCGGCATCGACAGCCCGGATGCGGGCAAAGAGGATGAGCAACAGAACCGCACCGAGCACAGCAATGGCAATTGCGATTGCTTCGATCATTTGTATTGCTTCCCTTGACTCGGCGTGTTGTCACGGAAGGGCGTGCTGCGAGCCGGGTAGTACGGCTTGTACCGGCGGTGCCGCAGGTACACGTGTCGCAGCTTCGGATCGGCCTTCGCCATGAGGCGCAGCGCGAAGAGCGCGCCGAACCACAAGGCGATGCCGAACACCGTTGCCCTCACTTCTTGGGCGCTGAAAATCAGCGCGCCGGCCAGCAGGCCCGAGAACATCACCAGCTCACGATCCCCGCCCATGAACAGGTTTTCTCGGTTGCCGGCCCTACGGATGGGGATCGCGCGCAGAGCCATGACTTACCCCGCGATGTGGCCGCGCTCGGCCCAGCGCATGACGGCTTCGCCGGGGAAGCCGGCCACGTCCAGCGCGGCGACCTTGACCTGGTGCAGCGCGCCATCGGTCAGGGCGGCGATTTCCGCGCCACGGCCGAAGAACGTGCTCATCATGTTCTGCGCGCCGACCAGCAGGGCCATGACCAGGACGATGAAGATCAACGTGCGGAAGAAGCCGTTGAGTTCGCCGCCGAAGATCAGGATGCCGCCGGCGACCACGATGCCGATGATCGACAGCGCGAAGGCCACCGGGCCGGTGACGGAGTTGCGGAGGTTGGTCAGCCAGCTCTCATACGGCAGAGAGCCGCCGGTGCCCTCGGAGGCGAATGCGTGCTGGGGGGCCAGCAGGAAGAACGCCAGGAGGGCGAAGAGGCCCATGTAGAACAGGGCGTTGCGGTTGAGGCGGAATGCCGGGAAGGTTGCTTGCATTGGTCGTAACTCCTAGTCAGAGGGTTTTGGTGATGTACTGGCCGTTGGCGAACCCGGAAACCTCCAAGATTTCCTGGATGCGCCGCGAGCCTTCGACGCGGGCGATATGAACAACCACGTGAACCGCCTCGCCGATAAGCGGTTCAATGGGTTTCGGGGAATCGGGGTGCATGCTGATGAGCATGGCGAGCCGATCCAATCCAGCTTTGGCGTTGTTTGCGTGCAGGGTTGCAGCACCTCCTTCGTGCCCGGTGTTCCAGGCCATCAACAGATCAAGGGCTTCGGGGCCGCGCACCTCGCCGACCAGGATTCGGTCGGGGCGCATGCGGAGGGTGGTTTTCAGCAGCGCCGTCATGTTCACGTCGATGCTGGTGTGGTACTGGACGTAGTTCTCGGCGGCGCACTGGATTTCGCCGGTGTCCTCGATGATGAAAACCCGCTCGGTCGGGTCTTGAATCACCATCTCGTTGATGATCGCGTTCACCAGCGTGGTCTTGCCCGAGCCGGTGCCGCCGATCACAAGGATGTTCCGGTGCGCGCGCACCGCTGCAATCAATGCCTCGCGCTGCGGCGCGGTCATGATTCCGCGTTCGACGTACTGATCGAGCGTGAAGATGGCGACGGCCTTCTTCCGAATGGCGAAGGTGGGTGCGGGCACAACCGGCGGGAGCTGGCCGGCGAAGCGACTGCCATCAAGGGGCAGCTCGCCTTCCAGGATCGGCTTGGAGCGCGTGACTTCCTTGCCGTGGTAGCCCGCGATGGTTTCGATGATGGCTTGCGCCTGCGCGACGCGCAGCGTGCCGATGCACTTCATCGGCTCGCCCAGGCGTTCGAGCCAGAGCTTGCCGTCCGCGTTGAGCATGATTTCAACGGTCTTGGGATCGTTGAGGGCGGCCAGCAGCTCCGGCCCCATGTCGCGTTCGAGCTTCTTCTTCGCCCGTTCCTTGATGCTGTTGTGTTCTGGTTTCTGGTCGGTCATTCCGTATGCCCTGTATGCCGTTGCGTTTCGCGCATTCTATACAGGTTCATACGATATACCGAACTAATTTCGACCGCAACACCGAAGCGCACAAGGGTGACTTCGGCCGCGACGTTGCATCGCGGATTGCAGGGGCGAAAGAGGCGACAACGCGGCGCATGCTCCGTGCGCCCTCGCGCCGAACCCGTGGCGTTTGCGTTATGGGTTGTCCGGGGGTTGAGCCACCCCGGCGGGCTTTAGCGGCTAAAACTTGGCTGGCTCTTGTGGCTCAGTTCCGCGCCGCTTCCCTTCCCTTCTCACATCCTGGCGTCAACTCCCTCTAAGTTTCTTCCTTGTCGCTTCGCCCCACTTCTTGACGATGAACGCCTGGTGTTCTGGCAGCACGGCCGCCACGCGCTCGAAGCCTGGCGGCAGGCTTCGGGGTGCCTTGCCGCCGGCCAGGGCGTCAAGGGCTTCTTTGTCCAGGTCGGTCGATTCAAGCAGGAGCGGCAGGGGAGTTTCAAGGGCCTGCGCAATGTCCTCCATCACCTTTAGGGAGGGGTTGGCTTTGCCAGTAGTGAGATCGGACAGGAAGGAGATCGAAACCCCCGACCTGTCCGATAGCTCCTTTTTCGTCATGTGCCGCTCATCGAGCAGCCGGAGCACGTTCGTGAAGAAGATGTAGTTGTACAAGGCCCGTATGCCTTCTCGGTGCGGGCGGCAGAAAATTTTAGCCGCTAAAGTTCTTGACCACGGACGCAGGTTTAGCTAAACTGACGACTCCATTAGCGAAAGGAGCATGACGAATGAGCCACAACCTGTTCCAGTTTATCGGTAATCTTACCCGCGATACCGACGTTCGCCATAGCGAAAACAGCGCCCGCGCCGTTTTCGACCTGGCTGTCAATCGCGTGTGGCGCAACGCAGCCGGTGCGAAGCAGGAGCAGACGGACTTCTTCCGCATCAAGTCGTTCGGCGGCCTGGCCGAGAACGCGGGCAAGTACCTGGGCAAAGGCTCCAAGGTGTTCGTCCAGGGCCGCATCGAGCCGACGAAGTACGAGAAGGACGGCAAGACCGAATACGGGTTCGATTTCATCGCCGAGGAAATCGAATACCTGGACACCAAAGCGCCAGGCGGCGGCCAGTAAGGCCAGGCCCGGCCACGGCCGGGCAGTATGCTAGGAGGGAGATTAGATGCAGAACGAGTTCAACGAGCAGGAATACAGGCGCAAGCTCATCGAGGGCGGGCTTAGCGAAGCCGACGCCACCGACCTTGCCGCCCGTACCGCCGCCGCTCGCAGGGACTCGGGCAGCGCCGGCGGGGCCTTCCGCCCCGCCGGTTCCCTCTTCGAGCTGCCGGCCACGGCCGGCGACAACGAGGCGGCTTTGCCGCCGAAGCTACCGACGCCGGCAAGTGCCGCCGTCGAGCGATCCGAGCGCATGGCGCAGGAATCGGCCGAGCTTGCGCGCACGATGGGCCTGCCGCCCGAACCGCGCACCGCCGTGAACAAGATGGCCGAGCAGATCGGCGCGCTGGCCCAGGACAAACGGAGTAGTGCGATGGCGACCAAGAAGCGAACGGCCGGCGGTGAGCTGGCCGAGAAGGTCAGCGAGGCCAAGCAGACGGCCTTGCTCAAGCACACGAAGCAGCAGATCAAGGACATGCAGCTCTCGCTGTTCGACCTGGCTCCCTGGCCGGATCACATGCGGGCACTGCCCAACGACTTCGGGCGGTCGGCGATCTTCACCGTCCGCAACAAGAAGGTGCCGCGCGCCGCGCTGCAAGGCCAGTCGATCTACCACGTCAACAAAGACGTGGAGATCACCTACACCGGGATCGAACTGCGCGCCGACGACGACGAGCTGGTATTCGCCCAGGTGCTGGAGTACGCGAAGCGCACCGCGCTCGGAGAGCCGGTTTCCTTCACGTTCTACGAGCTTTGCCAGGACTTGGACTGGTCAATCAACGGTCGGTACTACACAAGGGCCGAGGAATGCCTGACGCGGCTCCAGGCGTCGGCCATGCAGTTCTCATCCCAACGCATCGGCCGGCTCGAATCGGTGTCGCTGATCCGGCGCTTCCGCGTCCTGGATCGCGGCAAGCGCACGTCGCGCTGCCAGGTCGAGATCGACGCCGAAATCGTGGTGCTGTTCGCCGGCGACCACTACACGAAATTCGTGTGGGAGAAGTACCGCAAGCTGTCGCCCACCGCGCGGCGCATGTTCGACTACTTCGCCACCCACAAGGAGCCGTACCCGCTTAAGCTGGAGACGTTCCGGCTGATGTGCGGCTCGGATTCCACCCGGCCGAAGAAGTGGCGCGAGCAGGTAGGCGAAGCGTGCGACGAGCTGCGCGAAAACGGCCTGGTCGAAAGTGCGTGGGTGAACGACGACCTGGTGCATTGCAAGCGGTGATCGCCCCCCTGCCCTCCCCTGGAGCCGCCCGAGATCGAGGCGGCTTTTTTTCTCGAGCATCGCCACTTCCGGCGAGGCAGTACCGCGCACCAGCTCGCGCACGTCGAGCTGCAGCATCGTCACTTCCGGCGAGGCTGGCCACGTCCTGGCCACGTCCTGGCCACGGTCGACCATCGCCACATCCAACGATGCCCCGAGGGCCCCATCGCCACTTCCGACGATGAGATCCGCTCTTTGACATTTGAGGGGCCAAGCTGCGGGGGATTCTCCCGGCCGGCGGCCGCGAGAACCGGCTATGTCGTGCTACGCATCGAGCCAGGCGGCCACGGCCGCCCGTCTCGCCCCTGGCGGGCTTCCAGCGCCTTCCCGACGCTCACCGGGCCGGTGGCCCTCGCCGCTAGGCTACGAGGCCCTGGCGGGCCTTTCTGGCCCCTTCTCGGGGCCATAGAGGGCCGGCGCTGCCTGGTCGGCCTTGTGGATCGTTTGGGGACAAAACGCCGGCTGGTGACAGTTGAGGGGCGTTTCTTGACACTTGGGGGGCAGCGCACCCCGGCGCGATGCTGACAGATGAGGGGCCGGCCTCGAAATCGGCCGGCTGGAGCCGCGCCGGAGGCCGTCGAGGCGGCCTATGTGCTTGATCGGGCTGGCTTTATCCACAGAAGTTGTGGATAAGCCTGTTGGCAAGGCCCTTGCCGTACTGACACTTGAGGGGCGGGGGTGCTGACAGATGAGGGGCGCGATCCTTGACACTTGACGGGCAGACTATTGACCCTTGAGGGGCTTATCCATTGACACTTGAGGGGCGGCCCTTCGAGCCTTTTCCTTGGCGTATCAACGGCTTGCGCGCGTTTTCCGGTCAAGCTAACCGGCTTTTAACCCTTCATAACCTTTATATTAAACCTAGTTGTTATAACCGGGTGTCGAAAAAAGCGGCAAACCGGCCCAAGGTGCCCCGCAGAATAATCGGCCGCCGAAGGGGGGTGCCCCCCCTTCTCGATCCCACCCGGCCGCTAAAGCGGCCTCCCATCCCCCCAGGGGCGTTGCCCCTCGGCCTACGGCCTTCACCCCAAGAATGGAGCGCCTACGGCGCTACGGCTGACCATAGCCAGGCGCAAGCGCCTGGCAGAAGTTCGTGCTCTTCCAAAGGGGGCCAAGGCCCCCTCTGGACTCCCCAACTGTCAAGGCCGCGGTGACTCCTGCGCCGTCGCCAAGTCGGAAGATGGCTCCAGCTCGAAGGCCGCAAGGTTGAACGCCAAGGGAGGGGTCGGCCTGCCAGGCCCAGGGCGTGATTGCGCCCCTCAAGTGTCAAGAAGCGGGGGAATTCAGTCGTCCGCGTCGTCGTGCAGGATCGACTCGTAGTCCTGCCCGCCGTAGAACACGCCGATGATGGAAACCAGATCGCCGGCCACATCGAAGGCGATCACGGCGCGCTTGCGGTAGTTCGTGATGCGCAGGCCGGGCCGCACATCGTCGCGCATGGTGCCGCGCAGTGGAAACGTGCGCAGGCTTTCGCAATAGGTGACGATTGCCTCGGTGTAGCGAGCGGCAACGTCAGGCGACGCCGCCGCCGCGATGTAGCGGTACAGCTCGGCAAGCTGCTCTTCGGCCTCGGGCGAGAAGACGACCGCGTAGCTCATTGCGCCTTCGCATGCTCGGCGGCCAGGCGGGCGCGCACCTGGTCGGCGGTGACGGCTCGGGAGGGATCGGCTTTCAGGGCGTCATACGCCGGGCCGACCTGGTTGTGAAGCCAGGACTCGACGGCGCGATCACGCGCGAGTAGCGCACGCAGGCCGTCGCGGATGACCTCGCTTTCGCTCGCGTACTCCCCGGTCTTGACCTTCGTTTTCACCACGTCGGCCATGTCGTTCGGCAGGGTGATGCTCAGTTGCTGGGTGGTTCGCATGGCGGCCTCCATTCGGTTCAATAGGATTCAATCCTATCACTCCAAGGGGACGAAGTCCAGTTTAGCGGCTAAAGTTTAGCTAAAGTGCTTGACAGGTTAGGACATTTTGTCCTAATATACGTCTTGAAGGCCGGGCATGTCGCCCAGGTCAACTACCGGAGAGTTCCGATGAACACCCAAGACCAACCCGTCACCGCTTCCCTGGTCGCCGAGGCCCAGCGCCTCGACTTCTTGCCTACCTACTTCGGCCCGCGCCTGATGATGCGCGGCGAGGCCCTTGTGTACGCCTGGCTGCGCCGGCTCTGCGAACGCTACAACGGCGCGTATTGGCACTACTACACCCTGTCGGACGGCGGTTTCTACCTGGCCCCCGACCTGGCCGAGCGCCTGGAGATCGAGGTAGACGGCAACGGCTTCCGGGGCGAACTGTCGGCCGACGCCGCCGGCATTGTCGCAACCCTGTTCGCGCTCGGCCAGCTCGCGGCCGAGATCGCCGGCACGGACGCGGCCGACGCCCTGATCGACCGCTATCACTTCCTGCGCGGCTTCGCGGCCGGCCACCCCGAGGCCGCTGCGATCTACCGGGCTATTGACTGATGAGGGGCGGCCCCGGCTCCGGCCGGGGCTGCACCAGGAGCACGTCAAGCGATGGCGAAGCGAACAAAGCAACCGGCCCAGGCGGGCCAGGACTGGAGCGCGCCGGCGGCCGAGCTGCTGGCCGAGCTGCCGGCAGACCGTGACGGCCTGCTGGCTGCGGCCGTTGCGGCCGTGGTGGAGATCGACGCGGCTGTCATGCGCGGCGACGGGGCGGCGGCCGAGCTGGCCGGCGACCGATACGAGGCGATCATCTGGAAGCTGAACGGCGGCACGAACTTCGGGTGCATGGCCGACGACGAGGCCGCCGGCCGCGTCATCGAGCGGCATTGCGCTGCGGTGCCGGGGGACGTGCCCTTGTGGGGCCAGCGCGGCCAGTTCCTGGCCGTGGCGGGCGACGTGCGCGCCCTGGTGGAGTACGAGGCCGGTTATGGCGGGCCGCTCAACGCGCATTTTCAGTTCCACGCGGTTGACCTGGACAGGCCGTTTATCTCGGCGACGGGCTATCGCTCGCACTTCGACACGGCGCGGGGCTGCATGACCGTGGACGAGGTTGCGCGCGGCATCCTGACGGCCATGCTGGCCGAGAAGAAGCGGCCGGTGTTGATCGAGGCCAACTACCGCGACCGCTTGGCCGACGCTCCCCTGCCCGATTGGCTGGCCGGCCTGGTGCCGCCGGCGCGGCGCGAGCCGGCGACCGTGACGATCCCGCCGGGCTTCGTCTTGGTCGATGTGGTGCTGCCGGCGCACAAGGCGTTCATCGCGCGGCGCTGGGCGGCCGAGGCGGCGGGCAAGGTCAAGGCGGCCAGGGCCGCCAGGTCGAACGCCAAGGGAAAGGCCGGGGGCCGCGAGCGAGATCCCGCATCGGCGGAAACGGCGATGCGCTGCAGCACCGCCAAAGCTGACGATTGCAAGGCCGAGGCTGGGCCTGTATCGCCAGAAGCGACGATGCCGGGCGCAGGCGAAGCATCCTGCAGCACCGCCAGGAATGGCGATGCAGGCCCGGCCGACCTGGTGGAGTTCACGCCCGCACCAGGCCAACGGTGCGAGATCGTGAGCGTCCACCATCCGGTGTTCGCCAAGGAGATCGGCAAGCGCGTCATCATCGTGAAGGTGCATCCAGACACCCGCCAGGTGTGGGCGCATGACGACCGGCCGGTGACATACAAGACCAACCGCGCGGGCCGCCGTGTGGTGGATTCAGACCCGAGCTGCATTCAGTCGATCTACGGATTCGACCAACTGCGGCTTATCACGTGACCAGGAGAAGAAACGAATGACGAACGACGCCAATATCCGGCTGGAGTGCTTGAAGCCGGCCGAGCGGTGGGCGCAGCCGAGCGGCGAAGAGGTGCGCGAGGTGCTGCGCCTGGCGGGCCTCACCGGCGGCAAAGCCGCGAAGGTGCTGGGCCTCGGCCCGAAGGGCGACCGGACGATCCGGCGATGGGTGGGCGAGGACACGCCGATCCCTTATGCCGCGTGGGCGCTGCTGTGCGACTACGCCGGCCTCGGGCTGATCTGGAAAGAGGCTTGACGCCAGGGAAAGAGGCTTTAGCGGCTAAAGTGCTAGGCATCGGACTACGGTAAAGCGAAAATAGTTTAGCTAAAGTGCTTGACAGGCTAGGACATTTTGTCCTAATATAGCACTTGAAGGCCGGGCATTCCGCCCAGGTCGATTACCGGAGAGGTTCCGATGAGCAAGAACAAGATCATGCCTTGGGTTGACGCCCTGCCGAATGTGGAAGCCACCGACTTCCAAGCCCGCCGCGACCAGATCGAGGCCACGATGGCCGAGGCGGCCGAGCTGGTGAAGCAGGCGGAAGAGCTGCGCGGCAAAGCCTATTTCGCCGCCTTGAGCCTGGAGGCCAGTGCCAAGGGCGAATGGTCGAGCCAAGCGGTCGAGCAGGCCAAGCGCAGCGTCGGCTGGTAAGGGAAGGCGGCCCGGCTTCGGCCGGGTCATCAACGGAACGCCAAGAGGAAACAGTCCCATGAGCAAAGGCAAGATCGAGATCATCGAGACGTGCTGCCGGCGCTGCGGCAAGAGCATCCGAACCTTGAGCCACACCATCATCGGCGCCGATGATGCCCGCGAGAAGTTCGGCAGCATCTGCGGCGGCTGCATCACGCCGGAGGAAGATAACGAGCTGACGGAAATGCTGCTGGCGGCGGCCGTGCGACGCATGAGCGGAGCGACGCTGCAATGACGGCATTCCACACGTTCGACGGCCCCAGGTGGAGGAACGCCCCGGAGTGATCCGGGGCGCTTGGCCTGGTGCTGGCACACCGTAACCATGCTTCCGAGTGGGAGCATCCAGCATTCAACACGTAACCGCGTGGAGGGTCAAGCCATGTCCAACATCGTCAAGTTCCCCAGGGCGAGCAAGCCGCCGGCTCCCGAGCCGGTGCAGCCTGCCGCGCCCGCTGCTGCGCCTGCCGCACCCAAGGCCGAAGGCCGGGGCCTGGTGGCCGGCCTGGTCAAGTTCGTATGGGTGGCGACCGTGCTGGTCTGGCCGGTGCTCAAGTGGGTGCTGGCGATCATCACCTTCTTCCAGTTCGTGCGGATGCTCTACCACTGGAACACGCCTGGCGTGTATGCCGGCTGGTCGTTCCTGGCGTACTTCGCGGCACTGACCGCGATCACCTACTTCGTTTCGATCTACAAACCGAAAGGGCTTTGACATGGCAAAGCAGACCCTCCCCTACCCGCCTGGCTTCGTGGAGCCGACCACTGGCCGCGTGGCCGTCCTGGTGCGCGAGTACGCGGACAGCGACTTGAACGGCGACGCGCCGGCCTACTGGTACAGCGCGCAATCCGAAGAATGGGGCCTTGACCCCTGGCGTCTCGTGGAGGGCGTCGATCCGCACGTGGGCGGCGGTTCCTTCGACGTGTGCTTTGCCAGCGGCGGCACGCGCACCGTAGGCCCGCTGATGACGTTCTTCCTGAGTGCCGCCCATGCGGCACAGCTCATTGACGCCAAGGGGGAAGAGTTGGCCTTGCAGCGCGCCACCCTGGCCGTCATCGCGGACGGGCTGGGCCTGCCTGCCAAGGCGCTGCGCATCGAGGCGAAGGTGGAGGGCCGGCCGGCCGTGTTCTACGACCAGGACGGGGCCACGCTTTGCGCGTGCGCGGTGGATTCCGACCACTGGCGACAGGCGCGGGCGACGGCCGCAACGGCATCGGCCATCGACAAGGCGCGAACAAATTTTTAGCCGCTAAAACGCTTGACGGCTTCGCATGGTTTAGCTAAACTTCTGCACATGGTCGGCGGCTGGCACCGCCATTTGTTCAACAAACCGGGTGTGGAGTGTTATGGGTGCAATCCATGAAGAAACGGCTAACCGAAGCCCAATTCCAGACGGCCATCAAGGGGCTGGAGATCGGGCAGCAGACCATCGACATAGCGCGCGGCGTGCTGGTCGATGGCCGGCCCCAGGCGGAGTTTGTCACTTCGCTGGGGCTGACCAAGGGGGCGGTGTCGCAGGCGGTCAGTCGCGTATGGGCAGCAGCAGGGGAACAGCTCCCCGAGGGCTTCGAGCGAGTGACGGCGGTACTGCCGGAGCATCAAGCGTTCATCGTCAAGAAGTGGGAAGCAGACGCCAAGAGGAAACAGGAACCCAAGTCATGAAAACACTGGTCACGGCAATTCAGAAGGGCGGTCAAGGCAAGACGTTCGCCACCTGCCACCTGGCATTCGACTTCCTGGAGCGCGGCCTTCGCGTGGCCGTGATCGACCTGGACACCCAGGGCAACGCATCGTTCACGCTGTCGGCGTACCAATCGGGCTACCTCGCCAGCCAGTTGTTCACCGGCGACACCGATGACCTGCGGTATTGGTTCGGCAAGCGCGAGGGCGAGAGCCTGGCGCTGATCGCGGCAGACGCCAACCTGGCGAACCTGGACAAGATGGAGCTTTCCCAGGCGGCCGCCGCGCTGCGGGCCAGTGTGGCCGCGCTGGGCGAGTTCTTCGACGTGTGCCTGATCGACACGGCCCCCTCCCTTGGCGTCGCCATGACGGCGGCCGTGCTGACGGCCGACTACATGCTGTCGCCCATCGAAATGGAGGCGTACAGCTTGCAGGGCATGAAGAAGATGGTCGCGGTCATCAGCAACCTGCGCAAGCAGAACCCCAAGCTGCGCTTCCTCGGCATGGTGCCGAACAAGGTGGACGCGCGGAAGCCGCGCCACGTCAACAACCTGGCGACGTTGCAGCAGGCATACCCGCAGCTCATCTTGCCGTTCAGCATCGGCGCGCGTGACAGCATCGCCGAGGCGCTGGGCGAGCAGATGCCGGTGTGGAAGATCAAGAAGACCGCCGCGCGGAAGGCCACCCAGGAGGTGCGTGCGCTGGCGGATTACGTGTTCACGAAGATGGAGATCGCGCAATGAGCGCCAAGACCAACGCCAAGAAGAAGGAGCAGGACAAGCCGCAATCGTCCGGGCTGGGCCTGGACGGGCTGGGCGACCTGGCCGGCCTGCTGAACGAGCAGCCGGCGGCCAACGCCGGCGGCGCAGGCCCGCAGGAGCTGCCGCTTGACCTGATCGACGAAGACCCGCACCAGCCGCGCACGGCCGACAACCCCGGCTTCTCGCCGGAGAGCATCGCGGAGATCGGCGAGACGATCAAAGCGCGCGGCGTGAAGTCGCCCATCAGCGTGCGCGAGAACCCGGACGCACCGGGGCGCTACCTCATCAACCACGGCGCGCGGCGCTATCGCGGCTCGAAGTGGGCGCACAAGACCACGATCCCGGCCTTCATCGACAACGACTACAACGAGGCCGACCAGGTTATCGAGAACCTGCAACGCAATGAGCTGACGGCGCGTGAGATCGCCGACTTCATCGGCCGCGAGCTGGCGAAGGGCAAGAAGAAGGGCGAGATCGCCAAGGAGATCGGCAAGTCGCCGGCCTTCGTCACGCAGCACGTCACGCTGCTGGACTTGCCCGAACCCATTGCCGAGGCGTTCAATAGCGGCCGGGGCAAGGACGTGACTGTCATCAACGAGCTGGTGACGGCCTACAAGAAGAACCCCGACGAGGTGGCCGCCTGGCTGGCCGACGACAGCCAGGAGCTGACGCGCGGCTCGGTGAAGCTGCTGCGCGAGTTCCTGGAGGACAAGCGCAGTCACGAGGACGGCGACCGTGATCCCAACACCGTCGATGCGCTGACCGGCAAGACCGACGCCGAGGCCGGCGACGGCGAGCAGGGGCCGCAGGATGATGACGCCAAGGGGAAGAAGGAGCCGAAGGAGGCCGACCCCGACAAGCTCAAGAAGGCCATCATCCAGGTCAAGCACGACGACCGGCCGGCACGGCTGATCCTCAACCGCCGGCCCCCGGCCGAGGGCTGGGCCTGGCTCAAATACGAGGATGACGGCCAGGAGTTCGAGGCCGACCTTGGCACCGTGCAGCTTGTCGCGCTGCTGGAGGGCTGACACGCCCAGCGCCGGGCATCGCCGACCACCGACCCCCACCCATCGCCCCGCCATCGAGCGGGGCTTTTTTTTGCCCGCGTTTTAGCCGCTAAAAAAGGTTCAGCTAAACCGCTTGCGTAGTGTTGTATGTTGTAGTATGCTACACGCTACAACATACAACCGGCCAAAGGAGGCCCGACATGGCGATCTCGAAGGAGCAGATATTTGCGGTGGCCGACGAACTGGACGCGGCCGGCCAGAACCCCACGCTGGCGAACGTGCGCAAGCAGCTCGGCAGCGGCAGCTTCACCACCATCAGCGAGGCGATGAACGAGTGGCGCGCACGCAAGGCCAGCCAGGCCGCCCCGATCCGCGAGCCGGCACCGCAGGCGATCACCGACAAGCTGGCCGAGCTGGGCGGCGACTTGTGGGCCGTGGCGCTGGAAATGGCGAACAACCGCCTGGCCGCCGAGCGCGAGGCGCTGGAGGCCGTGCGCCAGGAGACGGAAGCAGCGCGCCAGGAAGCCGCAGAGCTGGCCGACCAGCTCACCGGCGAGCTGGACGAGGCCAAGGCCCGCGTCGCGGCCCTGGAGGCCGTCGAGGCGGCCGCCAAGGGCGAGGCCGACGAGCTGCGCGGCAAGCTCGCGGCGACCAGCGAGCGCGCGGCCACGGCCGAGGCCAGGGCCGGCGAGCTGCGCACGGAGCTGGATCACGCCCATCAGGAAGCCCGCCAGGCGCGCGCAGAGCGCGACAAGGCCCAGGAGAGGGCCACGGCCAGCGCCGACCAGGTGGAGGCCCTGCGGGCCGACCTCGCGGCCGCGAACAGCCGTACCGCCGAGATCGAGCGCCGCGCCGGCGAGCTGCGTGCCGACCTGGAGCGGGCGAACCAGGCGACCGACCAGGCGCGCGCCGCTCAGGCCGAGCAGCGGAAGGCCACCGAGGCGGCCGCCGCCGAGCGCGACCAGGTGCGCGCGGAGCTGGTGAAGGTGCAGGCCAAGGCCGAGGCGGCCGAGCAGGCCCACCAGGAGCAGCGCAAGGCGATGGCGGCCGAGGCACACCGCCAGGCCGAGCGGCTGACCGCCGCCCAGGGCGAGCGCGACCAGGCGAAGCGCGACGCTGCCCAGGCCCGCGAGGAAGCGGCCGGGCTTCGCGGCCGGCTGGAGGCCCTGGAAACCGTCATGGCGCAAGGCCGGGCGGCCGATCCGACCAGCGGCGGACGCAAAAAGACCTGATAAATCGGTTGGTTTTCCTTAAAATTACCCTGGAACCCTGACAAAACGCACAACCCGGCCGCTGGGAAGAGCCGGCCTCGCTTTGCCGAGGTCGGCTTTTTTGTTGGAGCGCGGCTTGCATGGGGCCACCATCACCCTTTTGAGAACCACGGCAACCATAGGAGTGCCCGATGAAAGAACGCCTCTTGGTCATGAACGGTCAACGCATCGTTCAGGCCGAAAAGGACGGCGCTTGGACGAATCAGAAAGTAGACAAGGCGGGCGCGTTGAAGCCCGGCATCTACAACCTGTACACGGCCCAAGCGGCCGACAAGAAGCAGACCCACGCCGGCGTGATCGTTCATGCCGACGCCACCAACGTGTACCAGCAGATCGGCAAGAACTTTGTCATGCACGCTCGGTCAGATTTCGATAAAGTACCTGAAATTGGGAGCGCAAAGAGCATCAGCTACAACGCCCAGGGCAAGGCGGCAGTCGCCGCAGAGGCCCCGAAACTGACGCGGGGGCGCTCCATGTAGCTTTAGCGGCTAAAAAGGAGGCACGCCCTTGAAACGACTCACCATCCCCGGCAGCGGCACCGAGAGCCGCGCCACCAAGCCGGCCCGCGTCAGCGCGCCGGCCACCCTCGGCGGTGCCGCCTTCGGCGCTTCGCGCGAGGACACCGGAGCCGACTTGCTGGAGGCCGCCCAGGCGGCCGAGATCGAGCAGCAGGCCACCCTAGAGGCGGCCCCGGTCGAGCAGTCCTACCCCGAAACCCTGGCGCTCTACGTGCAGGCCAAGCACGACCAGGTGGAGCACATCGAGGACAGGCTAGAAAACCTGATCGACCGGCAGCAGGCCCGCTTGCAGCAGACCCAGGCGTCCGCGCCTGGCCGGCTTTCCTTGCCCGGCTCTAAGCGAGCCTGGCAGAACCAGCAGGCGCAGCAGCAGGCCCGCTTGCAGACGCTTCACGCGCGCCTGGAGGCCGTCCGCGAGATCAAGGAAGGCATGGGCCTGCACTCGCCGAAGATCGAAGAGCTGGCGACGCGCAAGATGCGCGCCGAGAACCCCGAGCTGGCTTCCGATTGGGATGCCATGCGCGAGGCCGCCCGCCGGCATGAGCTGCTGATGCGCAAGCAGGAGCAGGAGCGCAAGCAATCCCAGGCCCAGGAGCGGCCAGGGAGATCGCAGTCCTTGGGCCTGTCAGCCAGGCCCGCATAAAAACGAAGCCCGGCGGTCGCCGGGCTTTTTTCTCGAGCATCGCCATTTCTGGCGAGGGAGGCCCGCCGAGGGCCTGGCGGAATCATCCTGCAGCATCGTCACAAGCGACGATGCCGGGAGCTGGCCAGCATCGCCGAACCTGGCGATGCCGCCGGCGCGGTCGACCATCGCCAGTTCTGACGATGAGATCCCGCATCGCCATCTACAGCGAGGCCCACAGGGCCAGGCCGGCGGCCACGACCGCCATGCCGGCCGCGACCATGTTCATCATGGCGACGCGCCGCGCCTCGCGGATCGGCGCGACGAGCTGCGCCGTCACCGCCTCAACCTCACGCCGCACGGCCTCGGCGGCCGCCTTCGCGCCCTCCTGCATTCCCCGCGTCATGGCGTCCTTGCTGGCCGCCAACGCCGCGTTGAGCGTCCTTTCCGCCTTTCCCTTGGCGTCATCACCCCATCGGTGGGCGATGGACTCCAGTTCCGACTTGAAGGCGTCCAAGATTTCCTGCTGGGCCGATGCGCTGTCCTGCATCAGCTTCATGTTGATGGTCTGGAGGATCAAGATCGGATCGTCGCGGCCCACGGCGATGCCGTGCTTGGCCGCGATCTCCCGTATCAGCTCCTCGATCTTGTCGTCGGCCGCCATCAGAGCACCGCCGCGTTTTCGAGCTGGGCGAAGAGCTGGGTTTTCACGATCTTGAGCCGCTGCCGCGTCATGATCGTGAGCGCCGAATCGGCCAGGGCCTCATCGAAGGTGCGCCGATCCTGGAGCATTTCGGCGAAGTCGCGGCCGTAGGTTTCCTCTTTCAGCGCCGGAATCTGGATGATGGCGGACACACGGCCCTTGTTGGCCGTGTACGCCTTCAACTGCTCGAACCCCTTGCCCTCGTGCTCGATTGGCCCCCAATACGGGTTCAGCCAGACCACGAACAGGCATTCGGCCGGGAACTGGCTGGCGAGCTGGGCGAAGCCGCTCACCGTGTCCACCAGGGCCTGGCCGCCGGTGACGACCGTATGCACCACGAGTTCGTGGCCCATGTCCTGGAGCAGCGCCGGCACCTGGTTGCTGATGAGGTAGTGCGACAGCGGCACGAACGAGCTGGCCCCGTTGTCGATGATGACGTCGCCCTCGGCCGACGCGATCATCTCGACCAGGGCGTCGAAATTCCGGGTGTTGATCTCGTCGCCGTCCATGATGTTGAGCCGGCGCACGTTGAGGGCTTTGTAGCCCTCGAACGTCGCGTTCACCGGATCGGTGTCGATGCAAAGCGGCTTCTGTCCCTTGCCGGCTTTGTACTGCGCGATGGTGGCCGCGATCATCGACTTGCCGACGCCGCCCTTGCCTTGCAGAACCATGTGAATTTTCGCCATTACAGTAAATCCTCTTTCTTTGGAGTCGCATCAAACGTGAAGCCGCCGATCTTGGGCGGCTCACTCTTGGATTCCGAGGCCGGCGGGGCGGCCTTCGGCTCGGGCTTCGCGCCCTTGGGCTGGCTGTCCGGGGGAGTGGCGGGAGGCGGCGGGGAAGCTACCGGCGCGGCCTTGATGTACCGCTTCACGTGCTGGGTGAAGGTTTCGTACCGACAGCGCAGCCGGCCGGTTTCCTTCATGTGCTCCCAGATCGTTTTCATCGCATAGCCCGCATCGAGCGCCGCTTGAACGTCGCTCTTGACGGCCAGGAACGCGACCACGTGCTTGTCCTGGCGCGGCTTCTTGGCTTCCCGTCCCTTCACCCATTCAGCCAGCTCTTCGGGGTAGGTCTTTGGCATCGTGTTCGTCCATCTAATCCTCTCATCGCAAATGTAACGCTACTAAGCGGCGCTACGGAAACGCAAAAAGTCCGCTATCGGCGTGCATTGGCACGCTTCGATAGCGGCATTATGGGCCATTGTGGCGGGTTTCGCTATATCCGTTGCTGCTTTTGCGGCCTGATAGCGCGATAGTTGCGGATAAATCGTAATGGCTGGTGTAGACTTTCCTTGGTGTTATTAACGCCGTAAGGCGGGCAGGATGTGTGAAGTTAGCTAACCGGCGAGCCGGTTATCTATCTTCACTGTCCCTTATTCGCGCCGGGGGCGCTCAACGGGTCATCCTGCTCTGCGAGGCAGCCGGCTACCGCCGGCATGAGAGACGAGGCGAGGCATGGAGAACGACGAAAAGGAACACGGCCGCCGGCGGCGGCAGCACCTGCGGGTGCCGGTGTTCCCCGAAGAGAAAGACGAGATCGAGGCGAACGCCAAGAGGGCGGGCGTCAGCGTGGCGCGCTATCTGCGCGACGTGGGCCAGGGCTACCAGATCAAGGGCGTCATGGACTACCAGCACGTGCGCGAGCTGGTGCGCGTCAACGGCGACCTTGGCCGCCTTGGCGGCCTGCTCAAGCTCTGGCTGACCGATGACGTGCGAACGCTCCAGTTCGGCGAGGCGACCATCCTGGCCCTGCTGGGCCGGATCGAGGCCACCCAGGACGAAATGAGCCGGATCATGAAGGCCGTGGTTCAGCCGAGGGCCGAGCCTTGACTTCTTTAGCGGCTAAAAAGCCGGAGGGGCGGCCATGATCGCCAAGCACGTGCCGATGCGCTCGCTTGGCAAGAGCGACTTCGCGGGCCTGGCGAACTACATCACCGACGCCCAAAGCAAAGACCACCGGCTGGGCCACGTGCAGGCGACGAACTGCGAAGCCGGTTCCATCCAGGACGCCATCACGGAGGTGCTGGCGACCCAGCACACGAACACCCGCGCGAAGGGCGACAAGACCTACCACCTGATCGTCAGCTTCCGGGCCGGCGAGCAGCCCAGCGCCGACACCTTGCGCGCGATTGAGGAACGCATCTGCGTCGGGCTGGGTTATGGCGAGCATCAGCGAATCAGTGCCGTCCACAACGACACCGACAACCTGCACATCCACATCGCCATCAACAAGATTCACCCGACGCGGCACACGATGCACGAGCCGTACTACCCGCACCGGGCGCTGGCGGAACTCTGCACGGCCCTGGAGCGCGACTACGGCCTGGAGCGCGACAACCACGAGCCGCGCAAGCGCGGCGCGGAGGGCCGGGCCGCCGACATGGAGCGGCATGCCGGCGTTGAAAGCCTGGTCGGCTGGGTCAAGCGCGAGTGCCTGGACGAGATCAAGGGCGCGCAGTCCTGGCAGGAACTGCACCAGGTCATGCGCGACAACGGAATGGAGCTGCGCGTCCGCGCCAATGGCCTCGTGTTCGAGGCCGGCGACGGAACGATGGTGAAGGCGAGCACAGTAGCCCGCGACCTTTCCAAGCCGAGCCTGGAGGCGCGGCTTGGCCCGTTCGAGGCTTCGCCCGAACGGCAGGCGCAAACCACCGCGAAGCGGCAGTACCGCAAAGACCCCATCCGCCTTCGCGTCAACACCGTGGAGCTGTACGCGAAGTACAAGGCCGAGCAGCAGAACTTGACCACGGCGCGCGCCCAGGCCCTGGAGCGCGCCCGGCATCGCAAGGATCGGCTGATCGAGGCGGCCAAGAGGTCGAACCGCCTGCGCCGCGCCACGATTAAGGTGGTCGGCGAGGGCCGCGCGAACAAGAAGCTGCTGTACGCCCAGGCGAGCAAGGCCCTGCGCAGCGAAATCCAGGCGATCAACAAGCAGTTCCAGCAGGAGCGCACGGCCCTCTACGCCGAGCACCGCCGGCGCACGTGGGCCGACTGGCTCAAGAAGGAGGCGCAGCACGGCGGCGCCGACGCCCTGGCCGCCCTGCGCGCCCGCGAGGCGGCCCAGGGCCTCAAGGGCAACACCATCCGGGGCGAGGGCCAGGCGAAGCCCGGCCACGCGCCGGCGGTGGACAACATCACGAAGAAGGGGACGATCATCTTCCGCGCCGGCATGAGCGCCGTGCGCGATGACGGTGACCGCCTGCAAGTCTCCCGCGAGGCCACGCGCGAAGGGCTGCAAGAAGCCCTGCGCCTGGCGATGCAACGCTACGGCAACCGCATCACCGTCAACGGCACGGTGGAGTTCAAGGCGCAGATGATCCGCGCCGCCGTCGATTCCCAGCTACCCATCACCTTCACCGATCCGGCTCTTGAGAGCCGGCGGCAGGCGCTTTTGAACAAGGAGAACACCCATGAGCGAACCGAAAGACCAGAGCATCGAGGACGAACTGGACGCGGCGCTGGCGGCCCTGGACAGCGGCCCGCTGCCGACCAGCACGCTACCGGAGCCGCAGCCGTCGCCCGAGCAGGCGACGGCCGGCCAGCCGCCGGCCGAGGCGACCGCGCCGACGCCGGCCTTCACGCCGCCACCGTCCACCGGAAGCCCGACGTTGGACGCCTTGGAAGAAAACCGCCGCCCCAAAGCCAGCACCGTTTGCGAGCACTGTCCGAACTCGGTGTGGTTCGCATCGCCGGCGGAAGTGAAGTGCTATTGCCGCGTGATGTTCCTCGTCACGTGGAGCAGCAAGGAACCCAACCAGATCACGCACTGCGACGGGGAATTTCTCGGCCAGGAACAGGAGTAGGCCAGACGCCGCCGGGCGTCGCCGCCGCCGACAAGTACATCGCCGAACGCGAGGCAAAGCGCCTAAAAGGTTTCGATATACCGAAGCATTCCCGATATACTGCCGGTGATGGTGCGCTCACGTTCCAGGGCACCAGGACTATCGAGGGCCAGGCGCTGGCCCTCTTGAAACGAGGTGATGAGGTCATGGTTATGCCCATCGACCAGGCCACGGCCCGGCGCTTGACGCGCATCGCGGTCGGCGATGCCGTCTCGATCACCGCGAAAGGCTCCATCAAAACGTCGAAAGGAAGGAGTAGATGAAGATCAAGATGAACAACGCGGTAGGGCCGCAAGTCCGAACCGCCAAACCGAAGCCGAGCAAGCTGCTGCCGGTGCTGGGCGCGGCCTCGATGGTCGGCGGCCTCCAGGCCGCGACGCAGTTCTTCGCCCACACGTTCGCCTATCACGCGACCCTCGGCCCCAACGTGGGCCACGTGTACGCGCCCTGGTCGATCCTGCACTGGACGTACAAGTGGTACAGCCAGTACCCGGACGAGATCATGAAGGCCGGCAGCATGGGGATGCTGGTTTCGACCGTGGGCCTGCTGGGCGTGGCCGTGGCGAAGGTCGTCACGTCCAACAGCTCGAAGGCGAACGAGTACCTGCACGGCTCGGCCCGCTGGGCCGAGAAGAAGGACATTCAGGCGGCCGGCCTGCTGCCACGCGAGCGCAACGTCCTGGAGATCGTCACCGGCAAGGCCGCACCCACGGCTACCGGCGTGTACGTGGGCGGCTGGCAGGACAAGGACGGCAATTTCTTCTACCTGCGGCACAGCGGCCCCGAGCACGTGCTGACCTACGCGCCCACGCGCTCGGGCAAGGGCGTCGGCCTGGTGGTGCCCACGCTGCTGTCGTGGGGCGCGAGCAGCGTCATCACCGACTTGAAGGGCGAGTTGTGGGCCTTGACCGCCGGCTGGCGGCAGAAGCACGCCAAGAACAAGGTGCTGCGCTTCGAGCCGGCCAGCACCTCGGGCGGCGTCTGCTGGAATCCGCTGGACGAAATCCGCCTCGGCACCGAATACGAGGTGGGTGACGTGCAGAACCTTGCCACGCTGATCGTTGACCCGGACGGCAAGGGCCTGGACTCGCACTGGCAGAAGACCGCCTTCGCGCTCCTGGTCGGCGTGATCCTGCACGCGCTGTACAAGGCCAAGGACGATGGCGGCACCGCCACGCTGCCGTCCGTCGATGCGATGCTGGCCGACCCGAACCGGGACATTGGCGAGCTTTGGATGGAAATGGCGACCTACGGGCACGTAGACGGCCAGAACCATCACGCCATCGGCTCGGCGGCCCGCGACATGATGGATCGGCCCGAGGAAGAAGCCGGATCGGTGCTGTCCACGGCCAAGTCGTACCTGGCCCTGTACCGCGACCCCGTGGTGGCCCGCAACGTCAGCCGGTCGGACTTCCGCATCAAGCAGTTGATGCACGAGGACGACCCGGTAAGCCTCTACATCGTCACCCAGCCCAACGATAAGGCCCGCCTGCGGCCGCTGGTGCGCGTCATGGTGAACATGATCGTGCGCCTGCTGGCCGACAAGATGGACTTCGAGGGCGGCCGGCCGGTGGCGCACTACAAGCACCGGCTCTTGATGATGCTGGACGAGTTCCCGAGCCTCGGGAAGCTGGAGATCATGCAAGAGTCGCTGGCCTTCGTGGCCGGCTACGGCATCAAGTGCTACCTCATCTGCCAGGACATTAACCAGCTCAAGAGCCGCGAGACGGGCTACGGCCACGACGAAAGCATCACGTCGAACTGCCACGTGCAGAACGCCTACCCGCCCAACCGCGTCGAGACGGCCGAACACCTGTCCCGCCTCACCGGGCAGACCACCGTGGTGAAGGAGCAGATCACGACCAGCGGCCGCCGCACGGCGGCGATGCTGGGCCAGGTGTCGCGCACTTACCAGGAAGTGCAGCGGCCCTTGCTGACGCCCGACGAATGCCTGCGCATGCCGGGGCCAAAGAAGAACGCCCAGGGCGAGATCGAAGAAGCCGGCGACATGGTGATCTACGTCGCGGGCTACCCGGCGATCTACGGCAAGCAACCCCTGTACTTCAAAGACCCAGTGTTCTCGGCACGCGCCGCGATCCCTGCGCCCAAGGTCAGCGACCGCCTGCGCGCCGTCGCACAGGCCGAGACGGAAGGGGAGGGCATCACGATATGAGCCGCATCCTGAAACGCATCGCGGCAGGCGTCGTCATCGCGGGCGTGGCCGCCCTGCTGCTGGCCGCCGGCGGCTATGCCGCCGGTGCCCGCGTGAACACCACCAAGAGCATTCCGGTCGGCCTGTACTGGACGAGCAGCGCGCCGGTGGAGAAGGGGGCCTACGTCCTCTTCTGCCCGCCGCAGCTCGGCGTGTTCGATGACGCCAAGGAGAGGGGCTACATCGGGGCCGGCTTCTGCCAGGGCGGCTACGGCTACATGATGAAGCGCGTTTTAGCCGCTAAAGACGATGCCGTCGCCGTCGCCGATGACGGCGTGCGCGTCAACGGCGAGCTGCTGCCCCTCAGCGCGCCGATCAAGGCCGACAAGGCCGGTCGGCCGCTGCCGCGCTATCAGTCCAACAGCTACACGCTCGGCAATTCCGAGGTGCTGCTTATGTCGGACGTGAGCGCCACATCCTTCGACGGCCGCTACTTCGGCCCGATCAATCGTTCGCAAATCAAGACCGTGATCCGTCCGGTCATCACCTGGTAGGGAGACACACCATGCGCCTTTTCATCGCAGAAAAGCCGTCCGTCGCCAAGGCCATCGCCGGCGAGCTGGGCGCGACCGGCAAGGGCGACGGCTTCATCGAGTGCGGCACCGACAAAGTGACCTGGTGCTTCGGGCACATGCTCGAACAGGCCGACCCCGACGAGTACACGCCCGATGACGTGCCGCGCGGCCAGTCCGGCAAGAAGGTCTGGCGCGTCGATGAGCTGCCCATCATCCCCGAGAGCTGGATTCTCAAGCCCAAGGACGACGCGAAGAAGCAGCTCGCCGTGATCGGCAAGCTGCTCAAGGAGGCCAAGGAGATCGTCAACGCCGGCGACCCCGACCGCGAAGGCCAGTTGCTGGTTGACGAAGTGCTGGAGCACTTCCGCAACAGCAAGCCGGTGCGCCGCTTTTGGGTGAGCGCGCAGGACTCCGTTTCCGTCAAGCGCGGCCTGGCCGCGTTGAAGGAGAACACCACCTATGCAGGCTGGGCCGACGCTGCACGCGGGCGGCAGCGCGCCGACTGGCTGATCGGCATGAACCTCAGCCGCGCGTACACGCTGCGCGCGCAGCGCGGCGGCTCGCGCGCCCTGCTGACCGTGGGCCGCGTGCAGACGCCGACGCTGGCCCTCGTGGTCGCCCGCGACCGCGAGATCGAGGCATTCAAGGCCGTGCCGTACCACACCATCCGGGCGGTGGTGCAGCACGCCGGCGGCAGCTTCGCCGCCGCATGGAAGGCGAAGGAGGATCAAGCCGGCCTGGACAGCGAAGGCCGCCTTGTCGATACCGCCGTCGCCGACGCCCTGGTGGCCGCCGTCAAGGGCCAGCCGGGCACCATCGCCGCGTACAAACAGGAGGCCAAGAAGCAGAACCAGCCGCTGGCCTTCGCCCTGTCCGACATTACGGCACTGGCCTCGGCCAAGTTCGGCTACAGCGCCGAGGACGTGCTGAACACCTGCCAGGCGCTCTACGAGACGCACAAGCTGACCTCGTACCCGCGCACCGACTGCGCCTACCTGCCGGAGTCGCAGCACGCCGACGCGCCGCGCGTGCTGGAGGCGATCAAGCACGTCAACCCCGAACTGGCCGGCCTGGTCGATGGTGCCGATCCGCGTATCAAGTCCAAGACGTGGGACGACTCGAAGATCACCGCGCACCACGGCATCGTGCCGACCATGCAGAAGGGCAGCAAGGCCGCCCTCAGCGAGCGCGAGCGCAACATCTACGACCTGATCGTGCGCGCCTACCTGGCGCAGTTCTACCCGCTGCACGAGTACATGCAGACCACCGTGGGCGTCGAGATCGCGGGCGAGAACTTCGCCGCGAGCGGCAAGGTAGTCACGCGCAACGGCTGGCGTGACGTGTACAGCCAGGCCGACGAGGAAGGCGAGAAGGACGAGGACGACGACAGCGGCACGCAGGCCCTGCCGTCGATGGCCCAGGGCGACGCCGTGACCTGCACGGACGCCACCCGCAAGGACGCCAAGACGAAGCCGCCAGCGCGCTTTACCGAGGGCACGCTGATCCGCGCGATGGAGAACATCCACAAGTTCGTCAGCGATGCCGAGCACAAGAAGATGCTGCGCGAGGGCGACGGCATCGGCACGTCGGCCACCCGCGCGTCGATCATTTCCGAGTTGAAGCGGCGCGAGTTCCTGGCCGTCAAAGGCAAGCAGATCATCAGCACGACCCTCGGCCGCAGCGTCATCGACGCGCTGCCCGAGGTTGTGAAAAGCCCGGTGCTGACCGCGCTCTACGAGCGGATGCTGAAAGGCGTCGAGCAGGGCACGGCCGCCCTGGACGCCTTCATCACGAAGCAAGAGACGTTCATCCGCGACCAGGTGGCGAAGGCCAACAGCGGAGCCGTGACCATCGCCGGCGGCAAGGAAGCCGCGCCGGTGTCATCCCTTCACAAGTGCATGGCCTGCGGCAGCGGCTTGTCGCGCCGGCCGAGCAAGAAGAAGGGGCAATTCTGGTGGGGTTGCAGCAACTTCCCCACATGCAAGCAGACCTACCCCGACCTCAAGGGTCGGCCCGACTACAGCAAGGGCCGCAACGGCCCGGCATCCGAATGACCACAGCGAAGGAGATCGACCATGAACGAGCAAACCACCACCAACACCGCCGCCCACGACGAGCCGCTGGCCGTCCTGCCGCCGGTTGACGACGACGCCGCCGGCCGCGAGGCCGTGCGCGAGAAGATGGCCGACGCGCTGACGCCCGGCTTCCAGGTCGAGTTCGACCCCGACGAAGCCGAGCGCGTGGGCGCGTTCGTGGAGGACGCGCTGTCCGAGCAGGACGCCGCCGCGAGCGGCGACGACCTGGTGGAAGTCGATGGCGCGCTGGAGCCGGCATTCCTGGACGACGAAGGCCCGAGCGCCGACATCCCGCCGTTCATCACCACCACGAACGCCCGCGAGCTGTACGACCTGCGGCCCGGCGAGACGGTTGCCCAGGCCGCCGCGCGCAAGGCTTCGGAGGGCTGACCCATGCCGATCACGAAAGCCGAGGCGCAAGGGGTGACGCGGGCTTTCGTCCGCGACTACCCCGGCGCGCTGGAGCTGGCCTACAAGTTCCGCGAGGACGCGGCCGAGCTGTACGGGCCGCGAGCGGCCGAGGTGCCGGCCGACATGAAGGGCGGCTACGTGCCCAAGGAGACGCTGCACGCCGGCCGCGCCTACCGTGGCCGCGTGGACGTGCCCTTGCAGAACGTCGAGAGCGCCAGCGACCTACTGATGACGCTGCGGCACGAGGTGCTAGGCCACTACGGGGCCAACACCTTCGCGCCGGGCGAGAAGCGCGCCTTGCTGGACGGCCTGGCGGCCGCCCGCAACGAACCCACCCTCAAGCCGCTATGGGATGACGTGAACCGGCGCTATGCCGGCCAGTCCCTGGACGTGCGCGCCGAGGAAGTGTTTGCCCTGCACTGCGAGGGCATCGAGCCGAGCCAGCACCAGGTCGCCGACCAGGTGCAGCAGCGCGGCCAACAGTCATTCACGGAAACCTGCATCGCCCGCGTGCGGCCCATGCAGGCCGACGACCTGCACAACATCGTGTGCATGGTCGCCCAGGGCCTGCGCGACCGTTCCCGGACACAGCAGAACTTCCCTCAGTTCAACGAGCTATTCCGAAGGGACGAGAACATGGAGCCGAAGAAGCCGTTTCACGAAGTCGTGGCCGAAAAGCTGATCGAGCAGCTCAAGGCCGGCACCGCACCGTGGCAAAAGCCGTGGGAGCCGGGCGAACCCAACGCCTACCTGCCGATGAACCCGACCACCGGCAAGCGGTACAAAGGGATCAACGCCATCCACCTGATGGCCCAGGGCCGCAGCGATGCGCGCTGGATGACCTACAAGCAGGCCGCCGCCGTGGGCGCGCAGGTTCGCAAGGGCGAGAAAGGCACGCCGGTTCAATACTGGAAGTTCAGCGAAGAGCAAGACAAGCTGGACGACAGCGGCCGGCCCGTCCTCGATGCGAAGGGCCAGCCGGTCAAGGAAACCGTCATGCTGGAGCGGCCGCGCGTGTTCTTTGCGACCGTGTTCAACGGCGAGCAGATCGACGGCCTGCCGCCGCTCCAGCCGAAGAAGGAACAGACTTGGAACGCCGTCGAGCGCGCCGAGCACATCCTGAAAGCCTCGGGCGCGACGATCACCCACGCCGCCGGTGATCGGGCGTTCTACCGCCCTTCGACCGACAGCATCACCCTGCCGGAGCGCGGCCAGTTCCCCAGCTCCGACCGCTACTACGCGACCGCGCTGCACGAGCTGGGCCACTGGACGGGCCACGCTTCGCGCCTTGACCGCGACCTGGCGCACCCGTTCGGGAGCGAGGGGTACGCCAAGGAAGAGCTGCGCGCCGAGATCGCTTCCATGATCGTCGGCGACGAGCTGGGCATCGGCCACGATCCGGGCCAGCACGCCGCCTATGTGGGTTCGTGGATCAAGGCGCTGCAAGACGAGCCGCTGGAGGTGTTCCGCGCGGCCGCCGATGCCGAGAAGATTCACGACTACGTGCTGGCCTTCGAGCAGAAGCAGGTTCAGGAGCAAGACCAGCAGCAGAGCCAGGCCCAGGACGAAGCCGTGGCCCAGGCCCTGGCCGTGGACATTGCCGAAGTCCTGGACAACCCGGACGTGTCTTTCAGCCACTACCAGGCATTCCAGGGCGACACCCTGGAAGACGCCTTGCGCAGCCGTGGCCTCGAAACCGTGGGCAGCATCACCGGCACCGATCCCGAGCAGTTCTACGCGGTCGCGCATGACCGGCTGTCGCCGGTGTTCGGCATCGACCCGAGCCACACCGACACCGACAACGCCTACCTGGAGCGCAAGGGCTTGGCGCAAGAGTTCGCCAACATGGCCGAACAGCTCCACCTCGCGCAGCAGCTCCAGCAGCACGGCGAACAGATCGTGTCGAGCATCGACGCCGAAGCCAGGTGGAGCGACGGCCAGCGCATCTTTGCGTTCCACGACCAGGACGGTGAACCCCACCAGGTTCGCAGCCTGGACGAGCTGAACAACTACGCGCCCGACCAGTTGATGGCCCTGCCGGCGCTGACCCAGCAGCAAGCGGCCGTCGCAGACCAGGAGGCGAACATGACCCCACCGACCAACGACCAGGCGGCCGCCCTGCTGGCCGCCCATCCTGCCGACGCGGTGCAGGGCATCGAGCAGGCCGCCGCCGCGCGCCGGCAGCTCGCCGCCGGCGAGATCGACGGCCAGGCGTTCGCCGACGCGACCCGTCAACACCTTGGCGTTGAGCTGCCGCCCGACTGGAGCGGAGAGCTGCGCATCGTCGGCGTGGCCGAGCAGGACGGCCAGACCGTCGATGCCGCCCAGGCCGGCATCGAGCCGCAGGCGTTCCAGGTCTACGCGCGCAAGGCCGATGCGCAGTTCGGCGAGGACGCCTTTGCCTTCGTCGCCGGCACCCGCACCGAGGGCCAGGCCGAGGCTCTGGCCGAGCGCCTGCACCTGGTCGATGCGCTGGGCACCGACAACCAGCACGAGCGCGCCGCCAAGCTGGCCCGCGTGCAGGAAGAGCGTGTACGGCGCGACCCCAACGCGACCGAAGAGGACATTTCAGCCGCTAAAGAGGCACGCAAGACCGCCGAGGCGTCGGCCATGCTCAACGACAGCGACGCGCAGCGCCGCGCGGCCGAGCTGGAGCGCCAGGAACGCGAGCGGCAGCAGGCGCAGCCGCAGGCCGAGAAGCCCGAACGGCAGTACATCAACGTGCCGTACAAGGAGAAGGACGAGGCCAAGAGCCTCGGGGCGCGTTGGGATCGGCAGCAACAGTCCTGGTACGTGCCGCCGGGCACCGATGCCGCTCCCTTCGCCAAATGGGCGCAGGGAGCCGCTACAGCGGCCGTAGAGCCGCGTTCGGCCCAGCCGGCACCCGAAGCCCAGGGCGAGGCGCAGAAGCCCGCGCAGCAGGCCCAGCAGGCCCGCCAGTACCTGGCCGTGCCCTACGAGCAGCGCAACGCGGCCAAGGCCGCCGGCGCGCTTTGGGACAAGGCCGCGAAGTCCTGGTATGTCGGCCCGCGCGCCGACGCGGCGAAGCTCGAACGCTGGAAGCCCGAGAACGTGCAGGCCCAGCAAGGGCCAGCGATGACGCCAAGGGAAGAGTTCGCCGAGGCCATGCGCAGCGCCGGCCTGTTCACCGGCAGCAACGCCCAGGGCGATCACCCGATCATGGATGGCAAGCGGCACCGCGTGCCGGTCGAGGGCGGCAAGAAGGGCGCGCTCGATGGCTTCTACGTGGGCCACCTGGACGGGCACCCGGCCGGGCGGATCATCAACAACAAGACCGGCACGGACATTACCTGGAAGAGCAAGGGCTACGCCTTGAGCGACCAGGAGAAGGCCAAGCTCCAGGCCGAGGCGGCCGAGAAGCTGGCACAGCGAGCCGTCGAGCAGGACAAGGCCCAGGAGGCCACCGCGCAGCGCGTCGGTCGGCAGATGGCCGACCTCGTGCCCATCGAGCAGCCGACGCCCTACCTGCAAGCCAAAGGCATCCAGGCGCAGGCCGGCGTGATGACCGACCGCGAAGGCCAGAAGACCTACATCCCGGCCTTCGACGCAGAGGGCAAGCAATGGACGATGCAATACATCCAGGAGGACGGCACTAAGCGGTTCGCCAAGGACTCGAAGAAGGAAGGATGCTTCCACCCGGTCGGCGGCATGGACGCCCTGGCGGCCGCGCCGGCGCTGGTGATCTCGGAGGGCTACGCCACGGCGGCCCAGGTGGCCGAGGCCGTGGGCCACGCCACGGTCGCCGCCTTCGACAGCGGCAACCTTGAGGCCGTGGCGAAGGCGCTGCACGCCAAGTTCCCGGACAAGCCGGTCATCATCGCCGGCGACGACGACCGGCACCTGGTCATGACCCACGGCAACAACCCCGGCCGGGAGAAGGCCGAGGCGGCCGCCCAGGCCGTGGGCGGCAAGGCGATCTTCCCGATCTTCGCGCCGGCCGAGAACACCTACCCGCGCGACTTGCCCGCCATCACGCCCGACAGCTTCAAGACCCACCTGCGCGCCGAGCAGCGCCTTGCCGACGCCGCCGCCGGCAAGGTCGAGCTGGCCGGCGACGAGGCGGCCAAGCTCAAGGCGTCGATGTTGAGCGGCGCGCAGATCGCGGCGCTGTCCACGATGAAGCAGCACACCGACTTCAACGACTTGGCGCACAAGAGCGAGCTGGGCATCGAGGGCGTGAAGCGGCAGATCGGCGCGGCCATCAGCCAGGTGCAGCGCGACGAGCAGCAGCACCAGGAGCAGAAGCACGTCGAGAAAAAGCAACAGCAGATCGAGCAGCGCCCACGGCGGGCCGCTCGCATCGGATAAGTCGAAAAATCCGGCTAAAGTGGCCGAGCTGCACATCAGGCCGCGCGGTTTTCCTCCCTGATCGCCGGCGCGGTTTCTTCCTCCCTGAACCGCATGCAGACTTGCCGCCTCGGACACCCCGAGGCGGTTTTTTTTCGCCTCGCTCGGGGTCTCCTCGTTTTCAGTGCAATAAGTGACGGTACGCAAAGCTAGCACTGGCGCGGGGGTGGTCTGGGTAGACCGTTGATTTCATTGACTTTCCTGTTCGCTTTGTAAACGGGTATGGTGGCCTCCCACTTTTGAGGTTCACGATGCAGGGTTGGCACACAACGTTTTTGGGGATGCGTGGGCTCCCCCGCGATATCAGCGACTTCGAGATGAAGGCATTTTTCACCTTCGATGGTGCCGAGCGCGACGCAATCAATGCACGCCGAGGTGATTCCCACAAGCTTGGTCTGGCGCTCCATATTGGTTTCCTGCGCATGAGTGGGCGTTTGCTCGGTGCCTTTCGGGTAATTCCAGTAGCCTTGTGGCGCCACCTTGGCAACGAGCTTGGCATTGCAGCACCAGAAGTCGCCTCGCTGAGAGCCATGTATGAACGCGGGCGCACGCTATTCGATCACCAACAAGTAGCCTGCACGGTCCTTGGATTCCAGTGGATGAGCGAGCACCAGCGCCGCTCACTGGTACGTGAACTGCGCGACGAAGTGGCGCGCTGCGCCGACCGCGATCAGCTACTCGTGCGGGCGCGTCAATGGCTGTACAAGAACAAGCTGGTGATCGTGCACGAGCGGGCAATTCGGACACTGATTGCGGCGGCACTTGCCCAGCTTGAAGTTGAAACAGGCACCGCCATCGCCGCCAGCGTTGATCCAGCAACACTTGATCGCTGGCGAGCCTCAGTTTCAGAGCTGCGCCCAGATGGACAAACCCAGCAGAGTTGGCTATGGGCTGCACCGGCGAAACACTCAACCCGCCAAATCAGCGAGGTACTGGAGCGCATCGACCTGCTTTACACGCTGGACGTTCATAAGCACCTGGCAGACATCCCCGATCTCATCTTGCGCCGCTACGCGCGCCGACTTGTCTCCAGGCCGCCCTCAGCCGGAGCCAAGATCAAAGAGCCAGCGCGCACCGTGGAGGTCGCATGCTTTCTTCGGTATTGCCTGTTCACCACCACAGACCAGTTGATCCTTATGGTGCAGCGCCGGATCGCCGATCTGTGGCGTCAGGCTGCCGCCGATGTCCCCGCTACCGTCAATTGGGCCGCAATGTACAAAACGCTGCTCGGCGAACTTGTTGCCTTGAGCGCGCAAGGTGCGGTGCCAGATGCTGAGTTGCGTGCCCGTCTTGAAGCCTTGATCACCGAAACCCAGAAACGCAAACCACCGAGCAGGGCCTCCCTGGTCCGCGAGGGATTGATTGATGGAATTCGCCCCGTGCGGTCGTTGCTCGTCGCCATTGCAAAGCTGCCCTGGCAGGCCACCGGCGAGCATCCTGCCATCGAGTACCTTGCCAAGCTGCAAGCTTTATATCTCAAAGGATCCAGAAAGCTGCCAGTTGAAGTGGTGGCACCAAGTCTGGGAATGATCTGGCAGGTTTCGATCTCCAGCCCAGACCGGGAACGGGCGTTTCAGGCGTTGGAGGTGGCCACCCTGTTTGCCCTGCGCCGCGCGGTGCGCAATGGCTCGGTCTGGATTGAGCACAGCCTGAGCTTTCGGGGTCGTGCGCGCTTGTTCTTCACGGACGAGCGTTGGCAGGCAGAGTCCAAGAAACACTATGCCCGTCTATCGTTACCCAGCAAGGCTGCCACTTTCTTGAAGCCTTTGCTGGCCAGAGTAACTGCCGGTGTCGATGCGGTGGCCGCTGCAGCCCGCAGTGGCGTACTGCGCGTGGATGATGAACTCCATTTGTCGCCATTGCCCGCAGAGGACGAAGACCCAGAAGTGACCAAGCTGCGCGCGGCTTTGGATCACCGCATCGGTGAGGTTCAATTGCCGGAAGTGATTCTGGCCGTTGACGCCCAGGTGCGCTTTAGCTGGATCATGCTCGGACGTGAGCCGCGCTCTACCGACGAGCTGCTGATGGTCTATGCCGGCATCATGGCCCACGGCACCAGTCTGACTGCGGTCGAATGCGCGCGCATGATTCCGCAATTGTCTGCCACCAGCATTCGCCAGGCCATGCGCTGGGCGCGGGACGAACGGCGTCTGAGCCAGGCCTGCCAGGCTGTGCTGGAATTCATGCAGCGACACCCGATTGCCGCCACCTGGGGGCGGTCCGATTTGGCATCTTCTGACATGATGAGCATGGAGACCACCAAACGGGTGTGGCAAGCCCGGCTTGATCCTCGGCGCAACACACCTTCCATTGGAATCTACTCCCATGTAAAAGACCGGTGGGGCATCTTCCATGCGCAGCCCTTTGTGCTCAATGAGCGCCAGGCGGGCGTGGCCATTGAAGGTGTCATCCGCCAAGAAAAGCTGGAGACCAGCCAGCTTGCTGTGGATACCCATGGCTACACCGACTTTGCCATGTCACATGCCCGTTTGCTTGGTTTTGATCTTTGCCCGCGGTTGAAGGAACTCAAACAGCGCCACCTCTTTGTGCCACGCGGCACCAAAGTGCCCGCAGAAATCGCTGCGGTGTGCGAAGCCAATGTCGACGTCGCTTTGATCGAAAAGCATTGGGATAGTCTGGTGCACCTGGCAGCCTCGGTCATGAGCGGACATGCCAGTGCGGTGGCAGCTCTTGCGCGGTTCGGTTCTGCCGCCCAGGGCGATCCAATCTATGAGGCTGGCGTGCAATTGGGGCGGTTGCTGCGTACGGCGTTTTTGGCTGACTACTTTGTCAAGGACGCTTTCAGGAACGAGTTGCGCCGGGTGCTCAATCGGGGCGAGGCTGTTAACGCCCTCAAGCGCGCCATTTATACCGGCCGGATCAGCCCGGCGCAGGCCAAACGTGTCGATGAAATGCAGGCTGTGGCCGATGCGTTGAGCCTGATGGCCAACATCGTGATGGCGTGGAATACCTCACAGATGCAGGCGGTCCTGGATCGCTGGTCGAACCGCCGCCAGGTCATTCCACCGGAACTGATCGGGAAGATTGCGCCCACCAAGCTGGAGAGCATCAACTTGCGGGGTGTGTTTCGCTTCCCGGTTGACCGCTATGCTGACCAAATCCTGCCTTCGCGGCCAAATGCATCGATAACTGGCACCAATGGATGAAACCGACCACGGTTTGACGCCACGAATCGCAGATTTGAAAGTGAACAGGAAAGTCAATGAAATCAACGATCTACCAACACCACCTCCGCGCCAGTGCTAGCTTTTCGTACCGTCACTTATTGCACTGAAAACGAGGAGACCCCAACGTGGACATCCAGATGCGCACCAATGTGCCGCACATCTTCGCCATCGGCGACATCGTGGGCCAGCCCATGCTGGCGCACAAGGCGGTGCACGAGGCGCATGTGGCAGCCGAAGTCATCGCCGGTGAACTGCAAGGCAACAAGGAACTGGCCGCTGCCGCCTTCAACGCCCGCGTCATCCCCAGCGTGGCCTACACCGACCCCGAAGTGGCCTGGGTGGGGCTCACCGAAGACCAGGCCAAGGCCCAGGGCGTCAAGGTCAAGAAAGGCCTGTTCCCCTGGGCCGCCTCCGGCCGTGCCATTGCCAACGGGCGCGACGAAGGCTTCACCAAGCTGCTGTTCGACGACAGCCCCGAAGCAGGATCAGGAGACGGCCATGCTGGCCGGGGCCACGGCAAGATCTTGGGCGGTGGCATGGTCGGCACCCACGCGGGCGACATGATCGGAGAGATCGCGCTGGCTATCGAGATGGGTGCCGACGCAGTGGACATCGGCAAGACCATCCACCCGCATCCAACCCTTGGCGAATCCATTGGCATGGCGGCGGAAGTGGCGCATGGCAGCTGCACGGATGTGCCGCCTGCGCGCAAGTAAGTCCGCAGCCAAGCTACCCTGCCAAGGCCCGAACTGGCGACGGTTCGGGCCTTGTGCTTTGCGTACCCAAACAATCGCCGCAGAATACTGTGCATTTGTACAGTATTCATGTCAGCCACTTCCAAGCCCAAGCTCTACAACCCACGCCACCCCGAACGCACGCTGCTCTACCAAACGGTAGCCGAGCACTACGAGACCTGGCTAGAGTTGGCCAGCGCGGGTCAGTTCGACGGCCAGGGCGACCACCACACCCCCAAGCCCTTCGTGCGCAAAGCGTTTGCCAAGTATCTTGAGTGCGGCATCTTTGCCCATGGCTTTGCCCGCGCTCGCTGCGGCGACTGTGGGCACGACTACTTCGTCGCTTTCTCCTGCAAAGGCCGGGGAGTCTGCCCCTCGTGCACCACCCGGCGCATGGTGGAGACAGCAGCGCACCTGAACGATCACGTATTCCCCCGCCTGCCGGTGCGCCAGTGGGTGCTGTCGGTTCCCAAGCGGCTTCGTTACTTCATGCAGCGCGACGGAGCGGTGCTGAGCATGGTGCTGCGCATCTTTCTGCGGGTGATCGCACAAACTCTGCAGACCCACAGCCCCGGTGCGGCCCATATGGACAAGGCAGGCCTGCACATCGGTGCCATCGCCTTCATTCACCGATTCGGCTCCAGCCTCAATGAACACGTCCACTTCCACGTTTGTGTGGTGGACGGGGTGTTTGAGGAAGTGGAGGGCGAGGGCGATGCTGATGCGACCCCTCGAATCTCATCGCCGGGTGTCATCTTTCACGCGGCCACCGGCATCGATGCGGCTACCGTGGCCCCAGTGCAGACCACACTGCAAAAACGCATCCTGCGCGCCTTCGTTGCTCGGGGCCTGCTGGAGAACTGTGACGCCAAAGACATGCTGGGCTACAAACACAGCGGCTTCTCGGTGGATGCGGGGGTGTGCATCGAAGCCCACGACCGCGCTGCGCTGGAGCGGCTGCTGCGCTATTGCGCGCGTCCACCGTTTTCCATGGAGCGCCTACGCAAAGAGGGAAGCAAACTGGTGTACCGCTGCGGCAAGCAGCGCAGCGAACCCACCAGCGACAAGCGCGGTGCCAAGGTTGATGAGCTGCACCTCACACCGCTGGAACTGATCGACCGCATCGCCGCGCTGGTGCCACCGCCACGCACCCACCGGCACCGCTACTTTGGTGTGCTGGCACCAAACTCGCCGCTGAGAGCGGCGGTAACGGCGCTGGCTCAGCCTGCTGCGTCGCAACCAGCCACGGTGGAGACTGCACAACCTGGCGCGGGCGTACCTGGGGTGGCGGCGCCGGGCAACGCGGCCACACCCACACCCGAACCTGAAGCACGCCCGAAGCGAGCGGCGCATTACTTGTGGGCGGTGCTGATTGCCCGCATCTACGAGGCATTTCCGCTGCTGTGCCCCATGTGCGGTGGGCAGATGCGCATCATTGCCTTCATCACCCACAGCGCCGAAATCCGCCACATCCTGAACCACATCGGGGTGGAGTCTGCCCCCCCGCACATCACCCCGGCACGCGGGCCACCGCTGTGGGAGGGCTGCGACGCGCCGGTGGATGATGGTGCGCAAGGCGAGCCGGATTGGGATCTGGCAGCTCAACCCGACGAGGTAGACCAGCGCGTCAATTGGTGACCCAGTGAAGCGGCGGTATCCATCGCTGCGGGGAAGCAGCTGCGCGCGCGCCAGGCCCAAATGCATACTGCCTCCCAAGCTCTTGCCATTGAGCGGCAAGCGAGCGCTCAACCTTCCTTGGCCGAACGTGTTTCGAGGCCCAAAACTCGTGCCATACTTGGCCTCATGCGGTTGAATTTCCTATCCGTCAAGTTTCAGGCGAAAGTCGCCACCATGGCGGTGGGCGATCCGCGCGAGGGCAAGACGCCGCTCGGCGCAGTGGTTGACGCCAAGACCGTTGGCTATCCGTTGATCGCTGCCGGCGTCGATCCGGCCCATCTCTACGAGGATCAAGCGTCGGGCAAACGCGAGGATCGTCCCGGCCTGTTGAGCTGCCTGAAGGCGCTACGACCGGGGGATACGTTGATGGTGTGGAAACTTGACCGGCTCGGGCGCGATCTGCGGCATCTCATCAACACCGTGCATGACCTGACCGGGCGAGGCATCGGTCTGAAAGTGTTGACTGGGCACGGTGCAGCCATTGACACCACGACGGCCGCCGGCAAGTTGGTCTTCGGCATCTTCGCCGCGCTGGCCGAGTTCGAGCGCGAACTGATTACCGAGCGCACGATTGCAGGATTGGCTTCGGCGAGGGCGCGCGGTAGGAAGGGCGGCCGGCCCTTCAAGATGACTGCCGCCAAGTTGCGGCTGGCGATGGCCGCTATGGGGCAGCCCGAAACCAAGGTCGGCGATCTATGTCAGGAACTGGGCATCACAAGACAGACCTTGTATCGGCACATTTCGCCGAAGGGCGAGTTGCGCCTTGATGGCGAGAAACTGCTCAGTCAAGTTTGATGACAGGACAGCGGTTACTGTAGACGAATCGTGACGACTGGTTGAGTCAGTATGTCCTACCTGTTATCACTTGAACGCCAATAACAGAACGCCTCCGGCGACCATCGAAATGCCGGACCACTCCCTCAGTGACGGGCGTTCGCCCAAAAAGGCGAAAGCAAATACCGCCACCAGGACAAGACTGAGTTTATCCACTGGCGCAACCTTGGATGCATCGCCAATCTTGAGTGCGCGGAAGTAGCAGACCCACGATGCCCCTGTCGCCAAGCCGGACAGCCCGAGAAAAAGCCATGTCTTGGGTGATAACTCCAAGGGGTTGGTCCATTTCCCCGTGTAGGCAACAAACGCCGACAGGACGACGATGATGATGGCCGTGCGGATCAAGGTGGCCAGATCGGAATCAACTCCCTGAATGCCAACCTTGGCAAAAATAGCCGTCAGTGCCGCAAGGATAGCGGACAGCAAAGCCCAATAAAACCACCCCGCCGAATTAACCATTTAGCCTGCCTCCGCGTTTCTCAAACCGCTACCGCATGGGAGCGATAACGGCAACATTTAAGCCAGTTTGCTTCTCTTGATCTGAGAAGTCGAGGCGGATTTCAGCACCGATGCGATTGGCAATCGTCTGGACAATGGATAGTCCCAGACCCGAGCCGATCTGCTCGCTCCCCAGCGTGCGGTAGAAGGGATCAAACACTCGATCCCGTTCAGCCAACGGAATGCCAGGCCCACTGTCCTGAATACGTAGTACGACCTTCCCTTCCGAAACACCCACAGAAAGATCAACACGCCCTCCCTCTGGCGTGTAGCGGATGGCGTTATCGACTAGGTTCTTGACCACAGCGATCATGTCCAGCTCGCTTGCCCACACTTCGGCGTCCAGCGCGCCTTCGACACCGATGTCGATGTGCTTGGCCTCGGCCAGCGGCATGAGGTCTTCCAGCACGCGGCGGTAGATGCTCTGGACAGATACAGGCGACTTCGGCAGGTCGGTGGCCGACTGTGCCTTGGCCAAGGTCAAGAGTTGATCGAGCAGGCTGCGGCCGCGCTCGATCCCTTGGCGCAAAACCGTCAGCCGTTCGCGCGCCACGCTGGACATTTCCGCTTCCGCGAGCCGTTCTGCTTGCAGCGACATGGCTGTCAGCGGCGAACGTAGCTCGTGCGCGGCATCCGCCACAAAGCGGCGCTGAGATTCCATCGACTGGCTGACACGAGCGAGCAGGCGATTGATCGCCACGACAAACGGACGTACCTCGACCGGAAGGTGGCGGTCTTCGACGGGATGCAGTTCCTGCTCTGCCCGCTGGTCTATTTCCTTGGACAGCGCCGCGATGGGCTGGAACATCTTGCGCACCAGGTCAGCAACGATCAACAGCAGCACCGGCACGAGAATCAAGAAAGGCATCACCGTGCGCAGTGCCCCGTCGCGGGCAATTTCATTGCGGAAACCGGACTCCTGAGCCACAGCAATGCGTTCGCCGCTCGCCGTGGTCTTGACCAGCACGCGAAACGTCTCGCCACCAACTTCCAGCGTGTGCAATCCATCCGCCAAGGTCGCCGGGAGCGGGAGCACGCCTCCTGCATCCACGCCTACCGTAGAGGGACTGACCTCACCCAAGCGCTGGACGATCACGCGCGACTCTTCATCGACATCCTTGAGACGGATATCGGTGGTTGGCACGGCAGGCAACAAGCGCTGGCGATCCATGAGCTGCGCCACCTGGCGCAGTACATCGTCCTGTAGTTCGTGCGCTTCATCGAAGGCGGACAGGAACGAGAATACGCCCGCCACAACGGCCACCACGAGGATGGCCAGCGACAAGGTGAAGGACAGCTTGAGCTGAACTGATTCGTTCAAGCGCCTTTTGAGACCATCCATCCGACCCCCCTGACGTTCTTGATGACCTCGCCACCGAGCTTGCGCCGCAGTGCGTGGATTAGATATTCGACGGCATTGCTTTCGACTTCTTCCCCCCAGCCATAGATGCGATCCTCCAGTTCGCTGCGCGAAAGGATGGCACCAGGCCGAACCAGCAAGGCTTGCAGTAACGAGAACTCGCGGTTGGACAGTTGCACTTGGGGGCCATCATTGGCACAAGCCTCTTTGGTGGCCGGGTCAAGCGTCACCACGCCGTTGCTGAGCACGGGAGCTGCCGTGCCACCTTTGCGCCTCAGGACGGCGCGCATCCGGGCCAGCAGTTCCGCCATCTGAAAGGGCTTGGACACATAGTCGTCGGCCCCGCCATCCAGGCCGCGCAGGCGATCATCCAGACCATCGCGAGCCGTGATGATGAGCAGGGGAACCGGGTTGTCCTTGGCTCGGATGCTGGCCAGCACCTCCAGCCCATCCTTTCCGGGCAGACCGAGGTCGAGTAGCACCAGGTCGTAATGCTGGCAGCCCAGCGTGGTGAGCGCCGTCTGCCCGTCCTTCACCCAGTCGGCGGCGTAGGACGCATCCTTCAATGCGCCCTGGATCGCGTCACCGATCATGGGATCGTCTTCGACCAGCAATACCCGCACTCACCCTCCCTTCAATTGTTGTTCAATGCGCCGTCCTGGCGGCTCGCTGCCTGAACAGCAGGATTGCCACCACTATGAAGGTGAGCAGCGCGGCCGACGCTGAATAGCGGCTCAGCGCCAAGCCGCCCGCGCTCACCGGCTTGTCCAGAAAATCGCCGACCACGGCACCTAGCGGACGCGTCAGGATGAACGCCGCCCAGAACAGCAGCGTGCGGGACACGCTCGTCCAGTAGTAGGCTGCCACGACCAGCGCGAGCAGCCCGCCGAACACGACGGCCGCACCCGTGTATCCCAGGCCCGCCGTATCAGCCGTCCAGTCGCCCAGCGCGGTGCCCAGCGTCTGGGAGAACATAATCGTCAACCAGTAAAAGGCTTCCGCCTTGGGCGAGCTGACCGTGCTTACCGACACGGAGCCAAGGGTGCGATGCCAGACGAAGAGAGAGCCAAGCAGCAAGGCCAGCAGCAAGCTCGAACCGCCAGCGTACCCGATTCCGAGCGATCGGTCCGCGAAATCGGCCAGCGTCGTGCCGACCGTGGTTGTCGCGATGATGGTCGTCCAGTACAGGAAGGGGTGGAAGTCCTTGGCCTTGACCTGCGCGACCACGGCAGCCAGGAAGATCGCCGCGAAGATGGCTGTACCGACCAGGTAGCCCAGGTTCATGGACATCGAAACCGCATCACCGCCAGTTTCACCGAGCGTCGTGGCGGCAATCTTGATGAGCCAGAAGCCCAGCGTAACTTCGGGCACCTTGGCCAAAGCGTGTTCAGTGGATGTTTTCATGGGGCGCGCTCACTTTCCTTCGAGCGTGTTAAAGGTTTTCAGCAGGGCATCCATCGCAGCCTTGCAGTCAGCCTGGCTTGGCGTGTCTGCGCGAAGCGTCGCAAGCGACTTGTCGATGGCCTTGTCGAGCAGATGCCAGTCATCTGCCGCGCGCGGTTTGAGTCCGGCTTCGGCCGAATCCCATGCGACTTCCAAGTCCTTGATGCGTGACTTGGCAGCAGGCAGATCGCCCTTGTCAACGATGGCGGCGACATCAGTGGCGATGCTGCGGAAGGCCGACAGGTCGCCCAGCTTGGATGCAGTTTTGACTTGCAAGGCCGAGACAGTCTGGGCCGGTGTAGTTGATGCCGAGCTTGCGTTGTTCTGATCGGCAGATTTGGAACAACCAGCCGCGAGGGCCAAGAGCACGGCGGCCGAAATAGCCGCAACAGAGCGAGCGATTGAGTGCTGTATGAACATGTTTTTCTCCTTGTGTAGAGCGAAGAGGGTTATTCGACGAGCTGGGCCGAGCGGCGTCCATTCATGCCGATCTGCGCGACGGCCACCAGCATGACGATCACCGTGAGGAACAAGGCGCTTGTCCACATGGCACCCATGCCAAGGCCACCATAAGTCTTGGCCTGCGTCAGCAAGTCGCCGAGTGCGGCCCCGAAGGGGCGGGTCAAGATGTAGGCGATCCAGAAGGTCAGAACGGCGTTGCCGCCCATGCGCCAGGCGGTATAGGTGATGCCAATCAGCACACCGAACGCCACCGCGCCCCAGGTAAAGCCCAAGCCCAATGCCTCGGTCGCCAAATCGCCAGCAGCCGTGCCCAGCGCGAACGTGCAGAGGATGGCAGCCCAATAGAACAGCTCCCGGCTGCGCGTCACAATGTCGTGAATGGACAGGGTGCGCTCGATCCGATACCAGACGAAGAAGATCGCGGCGAGCGCAACGGCGAACGCCGAGGTGCTGATGTACAGGCTGACGCCAAGGCCATCGGTCAGCAGATCGGTGATCTGGGTGCCGACCACGCTGACCAGTACCACCGTCAGCCAGTAAATCCAAGGGGTATAGCGTCGGGTGCGCAACTGCATGAACAAGGCGGCCGCCAACAGGGCAGCCATGACGGTTCGAGTCACGCCTTGCCCCCACCCTGCGTTGACCGCCAGGAAATCGGCTCCCGTCTCGCCCACCGTGGTGGACATGATCTTGATGATCCAGAACGACAGCGCGACTTCCGGGACTTTATTGAGCCAGCCAGTGGTGCTGCTCGTGGGCAATTTGTTCATGGTGTTCTCCTGCCGGGGGTGAAATGGTTTGCCAGCAGTTTGAACATGCTGACTTAGCCCGCCCATAGGCTCACTCGCGCACCCATCCAAGCGCGATCAACCCGCTGAAAAGCCGCCGATGGATTCCGGTGGAAAGTTGATAACTTGGCAATAGATACCAGTGTGCTTCACGTAACGTCAGCCAGGCACAGATTGCAGCAACGGCGATGGCCCCGAGCATGTCGAATGGGAAGTGCACTCCAAGGTAGATGCGCGCCCAGGCAATGGGAACGCCCAGCAAAGCCAAAGTCACGCCTGCAATTCGTGGGCCTCGTTGCAGCGCGAGGCTGAAGGCAACCGCCCACCACAGCGTCAGGTGATCGCTTGGGAAAGACGAATCGGCAACATGAGGGATGAGGGTGTGACCCAGGCCGATCATGAAAGGTCGAGGATGCAACCAAGCCAGGCCGATGATCTGGTTGATGAGCAGGCCCAGCAATCCCGATGCGCTAGCAACGAGCATCGTCTTGCGGGTAGGCTCGCCGCCGCGAAGCCAGCCGATGCCGATCAGGAGTGGAACCGCCCAGATGAGCTGTTCGGCAAAGAAGGTGGCCAACGTCAGAGCCAAAGCACTGGGATGCTCCGGTGCGTTGAGCCAGAGAAAAAATGTATGGTTGAGTGATTCCATGAGGTCTCCGGGCCGGATCGCCTCCGAGGGAAACGATCCGGCCATACTGTCGGGAGTCAGTCCCGCTTGTCGTGGTCATCATCGTGATCCGCCTTGTCCTCGGCAGACGAGATGACCGTGCCCTTGTCGGCATCGACCCGGACATCGAAGACCTTGGCCCCGCTGACGACTTCCACGTCGTAGACCCAGCCTTGCTTCGAGTTCTCGTACTCGGCGCGTGACGCCTTGCCATTGGCGTGCTGCTCGGCGACGGTGACCGCCTGTGTGAGGGGAATCTTGGCCTTGCTGATTGCCAGGGCGTCGTTTTCCATACCGCCATTGGCGGCGTAGGCGACCGCGCCGGTTGCAGCGATGGCGACGGCCAGAAGGGAAAGTTTGGTGTAGCGGTACATGATGCTTCTCCAGAAGAGTGCAGGGATTTGCACAGTGGAGAAGGTACGCAGGCAGACTTAGCTCGCACTGAGCCGGGAAGTTTTCGCTCTCGCCGATGTAGTGTTATCGACTTCTAATAATTGGTGCAGTCGTCTTCTGAAAATGACAGATAAATCGCATGACGGCCTTTTTGGCCGGGGGTAGCATGACCGGACACTTTGCGTATACCCAAAATGACCGGAGGAACCCATGACCAGCCGCAACGGCTACTTCCCAGGCATGTCATTTTCAGAAGGCGACTGCACGGAATGTCAGGAGTCGGCTGCACGGCCTGTCGGGGCTATTTTTTGCGGGAGCGTTCCATGTGCAGAACAGCGTCAAGCAATGCCATTGAATCGCAGGTGTCGGATGCGTAGACCGTGCGCGTCCTTGGGTCATACGACACCATGACGAACGGGTCTGAGGTACGTTCCGTGCTCCGGGGCGCTTGACGCTTGGAGCGGTAGGTTCTGCATACCTCCCTCTTGACCTTGCCCCTGTTTGCTGGAGTTCTTAGCCCACGGATTACGCGGCCTTTTTACGCTGTGCCTCGTACCAGCGTTGCTCATATTGCATCGGGCTGAGGTATCCCAGCGTCGAATGCAATCGTCGGTGATTGTAGAAAGCCATCCAGTCCAGCACCGCGTCCATGGCCTCACGCCGGGTAGCGAACTTCCTGCCGTACAGGCTGGCCGTTTTCAATCTGCCCCAGAAGCTTTCGGTCGGTGCATTGTCCCAGCAGTTACCCTTCCTGCTCATCGATGAGCGCATCTCCCAGACACGTAGCGTGTCCTGGAATTCGTGGCTGCAATATTGACTGCCACGGTCGCTGTGGAAGATGAGGCCAGCCTCAGGGCGGCGCCGGAACCACGCCATGGTGAGCGCATCCTTGACTAGACTGGCTTGCATATGGGCTTGCATGCTCCAGCCCACCACCTGACGGCTGAACAAATCAATGACGCCCGCCAGGTACAACCACCCCTCGTCGGTAGCGATGTAGGTGATGTCGCCACTCCACAACCGGTTGGGCGCCTCGGGATTGAAGCGCCGCTGCACGAGGTCGGGCGCCACCGGCAGACTGTGCCGGCTATCCGTGGTCACCACGAATTTGCGCTTGGTCTTGGCTTTGATGCCGTGCTGCTGCATCAGGTGACGTACCCGCTCTTTACCGACACGAATCCCGCGTGCAAGCAGCTCCTTGTGCATACGCGGCCAGCCGTACTCCTGCTTGACCTCTATGTGAATTGCACGCATGTGGGCCAGTAAGGCTTCGTCGCTATGGCGGCCAGCAGGCCCTGGGCGAGCAGCGTCACGGCGGCGCTGCCAGACAAAATAGCCACTGGCGCTGACCTCCAGCACTTCGCAGGAGATGCTCACTGGATACTGGTTTCTCATTTGGTAAATCCAGGCGTACCTCGCAGCGTGTCCTGCGCGAAGTACGCCGCGGCTTTTTTTGCGATGTCTCGCTCCATTCGAAGCCTGGCAACCTCAGCACGCAGGCGCGCCAGCTCCATTTGCTCAGGCGTGACGGATGCAGGTCTGTCTCCTACACCGCCCACATCACCCTTGGCGCCGCGGCGTACCCAGTTGCTCAGGCTGGCCTTGGGGATACCCAATACCTTGGCTGTGGCAGCAATGGATTGCCCACCCTTGACCTGACGCACCGCCTCCAATTTGTATTCCCGCGTGTACTGCGCTCGAACTTGCTTGTCTGACATTTCTTGACTCCTTGGTCGTATTTTGAACAAGGCTCAAGAACTCCACTTTCCGGGGGCAAGGTCATCTTTTCGGCAAGCTGCTGGCCGATCTTCTTCCAGTCAAAGAGATAGTCGGGATACAACCGGCGCATGTCTCGCTTGTCCTGCGGCTCAAGCGTGTAATTGCGAATCCGCATGATGTTGTAATTGCTCCTGCCGACTTTGACCGTGAGATAGCAAAAGCCCTTTCTGGTCGTGACGAAGGCACTGCTTTGCTTGCGGCTCATGGTTGCTCGCTCCCGCCTTGCAGCGCGGCGTATAGGGCCGTCTTGCTCACCTTGAGCCGTGTAGCAGCCTCCCGGACGTTCAGCCCGTTGGCAATATGCTCCTGCGCCCGCTGCAACTTGTCGGCAGTGACAACCGGCTTGCGCCCGCCCTTGCGCCCGCGAGCGGCGGCAGCGGTCAGCCCGGCCTTGGTGCGCTCACGGATCAAGTCGCGCTCGAACTGGCCCAGCGCGCCGAACACGTGGAAGATGAGCCGCCCGCCCGGTGTGGTGGTGTCAATGCTTTCTGTCAGCGACCGGAAGCCGACGCCACGCGCTTCCAGCGCGCCGATTGTCTCGATGAGGTGTGGCATCGAGCGCCCGAGCCGATCCAGCCGCCAGACGGCCAGCACGTCGCCGTCGCGCAGATAGGCCAGCGCGGCGGCCAAGCCGGGCCTGTCGGCCTTGGCCCCGGAAGCCGTGTCCTCAAAGACGCGCTCGCAGCCCGCCTTGCGCAGTGCATCCGTCTGCAAGGCGGTGTCCTGTTCAGCCGTCGATACCCGCGCATAGCCGATGAGTGCCATTACCGCCCCTTTTGTCCGTTTTTCCGTCCGCCTATCATAATGTCCGACAACCCGTTATTCAAGCGCATTGCCGGACAGTGACCGGCTTGGCCGACTAATGATCGTTTGACGGACAAGGCGGCGCATGTGCCGCCATCCCGGCGCAATGGAACAGCGAACCGACTTAAGCCGGAACCGCCGAAAATTCCGGCGCGATACCGAGTAAGCCGGAATCCCAGATTTTTCCGGCACCGGGTCAAATAACGCCAACGACCAACAGGAGCGCCCTATCTATTGCTTTCATTCGCTCATCGTCGAGGCGGCCAAACGGTTCACTGATTTTGGTGCGCGGTAGCGTCGAGAGCTTGTCCACCATAACTTGCGATAGTGCGCGCAGCCCGTTAGCTGGATTCGGTTCCACGGTGACGCGAAACGCGGCATTGCGCAGGTCGCTTGTCACTGGGCACAGCACAACGCTTTCCAAGTCGGTTAGTAGGTCTGATTGAACGATCAGGGCTGGTCGTGGTTTGCCGTAGTCACCCTGCAATGAAACCGTCACGAGGTCGCCTCGCTGCATCACTCCCAGCCCTCAACGTGCGATGCCGCCTCTTCGGTGAAGCGCAAAACCTCTGCTTCTGCTGGGTCGCCCTTCAGGCTTTGGCATTGCTTGCGCACTTGCGCCGTGAACTCAGGCGAACGGGTGTCCGGCACCCAAAACTGCACAGGCCGCAGCCCCGCCGCGCGCATCCGTTCGCGGTGTCGGGCTACCTTTGATTCGTGAATTGATGGCATGGTGCTCTCCATTGGTTGCATGTATGGTTACATGATACTGCGCATGAAACCATAGCGCAAGCCAAGCCGTTCCGCAACGTCGTGCAGGGAAGTTCTGCGCAATTTCCGCCCTTCTTGGAGTTTCGTGCATAGGACTGCTGACACGACCCGGTCAGAAGTCGGCTGCACACGGGGCGGCCAGCCTCATGAACTGGTGCAGACGTCTTCTGAAAATGACAAGGCAAGACCAAGGCGAAGCGCAGCGCGATCATCACGCCGCGCACCGCCCAGGAAACACAGATTGCGGCCATGCCGCGCCAGTCACGCGCAGCGCGCCAGGCGCTCGCCAAGACGCCACCGCTGCGCGTCGGCGGCGATGGCCTGGTCGAAGGTGCCGACCGCATCATGCGGACGCCGACCGAGCACCAGGCCGCCGGCGTCGCTTTCAAGGTCGCGCGCATCTACTTGCGCGTCAGCACCGACGAGCAGGACTTGACCAGGCAGGCCGCCATCGTGGAGAGCACCAGGGCCGCCGGCTTCTACGTCGCCGGCATCTACCGCGAGAAGGCTTCGGGCGCTCGCGCCGATCGCGCCGAGCTGCTGCGCATGATCGGCGACCTGCAACCCGGTGAAGTCGTCGTTGCGGAGAAGATCGACCGCATCAGCCGCCTGCCGCTGCCCGAGGCCGAACGCCTCGTGGCCTCGATCCGCGCCCAGGGCGCGCGCCTGGCTGTCCCTGGCGTGGTCGATCTATCCGACCTGGCCGCCGAGGCGAAGGGCGTGGCAAAGGTGGTGCTGGAGTCGATCCAGGACATGCTTTTGAAGCTGGCGTTGCAGATGGCCCGCGACGACTACGAGGATCGCCGCGAGCGGCAGCGGCAGGGCGTCGAGCTGGCGAAGGACGCCGGCCGCTACACCGGCCGCAAGGCCAACACAAAGGTGCATGAACGCATCGTGGCGCTGCGCAGCGCAGGCCACAGCATTCCAGAGACGGCCAGGCTGGCCGGGTGCAGTGAAAGCCAGGTCAAGCGCGTATGGGCGCTGCACAACCAGGCGCAGGCGTGACCTACTCGGCCGCCTCCAGCTCGCGCAGGCATTCCATGATCGCCGCCCGCTCCAGCGGATCGAGCTTGGCGAGCTTCGCTTGCCAGCGGGCTTTCTTCCGCTTGATGCGCTCGCGCTCGCGGAAGTTGCTGCCGAGGTAGCGCAGATCGTGCAGCTCGGCCGGCTCGGGGTAGTTCATCCACAGCCGTTCGATAGCGATGCCGCCGCGCGTCATCGCGTTGAAGTCGATGGTTCTCCATGACGCCAAGGGAGAGCTGTCATAGATCGTTGAGCTGTAGCCCGACACCATCACCGCGCACGGCAAGCCGGCCAGCACGTCGAGCAGCCGCACGTGGTCGGCGTCGTCGTATTCGTGGCGGTATAGCTTGCCGCCGCGCCGGCTGTCCATCACGTAGGGCGGATCGGCGTAGACGAACTCGGAGCCGGTGAACTGGTGGGACTCCAGCCAGGCCACGGCGTCGCCGTGGTGCAGCTCCAGGCCGGGCACGTCGAGCTGCTGCCAGACCTCGATCACCTCGGGATCAACGTCGATGCCGACGCTGCGGGCAGCGGGCCGCTTGCGCTCCAGGATGTTGCCGCCGCCCAGGTGCGTTTCGATGTACGTGTCGTGAGGCGGGATGTTGTTGATGATCGTCTGGTAGACGCCGGCACCGCCCTTGCCGCCGGGGTATCTCATGGCCTTCTTCCTGGAGTAAATCGGGACTTGGCCAGCATCGTCAGAAATGGCGATGCTGTCAAGGGAAGCCGGCCGGGCCTGCATCGTCAGAGCCGACGATGCGAAGCTGCTGGAGCGTCCTGCAGCACCGCCAGGAATGGCGATGCCGGATCGCTCAGTAGGTGGGGATGTAGACCACCTCAATGTCCACGCGCTGGTTCTCGCGCCGGCCCTCGGCCGTCGAGTTGTCTGCCACGAAATCGGCGGCCGATGCGAAGTTCACCATGATCTTGAGCGGCGAGACGCCGCGCGCCACCAAGTACGACCTGGCCGAGAGCGCACGGCGTAGTGCAAGGGCCTCATCGGCCGCGCTGGGCCGTAGTGTGCTGGTGCGCCCGCTGATGTAGATGATCGCCGCATTCCTAGCGTCGGCCAGCAGCTCCAGGGCCTCTGGCGTCGGCTGGAATGTCGCGCTGCTGTCGGGGAAGGACACCGATACGCCGGACTTGATCGGCGTGCCGAAGTTGCCGGCGTCGCCGGCGGCCAGTGCGCTTTGCGCGCTGACCAGGAACGCCAGAGAGAGGGCCAGAAGAACGGGTTTTCGCATGGGGCAGGACTCCAATCAGAAGAACAGGTAGCCGGCCTTGCTCATGGGGATGCGGATCAACCAGAGCGAGGCCAGGTGCAGCGGGTAATAGGCGTAGAAGGCCCAGCGCAGGCGCGGCACGCGCACATCCACCCGCGAGGCCAGGAAGAGCACCGGCAGGGCTGCCAAGGCCCACAGGTTGCGATTGACGAACCACAGGGCCGCGCAGGCCAGCACCGCGACCGCCGCGGCGGCCCAGCTCGGCCGGCGCGTGTACGACCACACCGCCAGGCCGAAAGCCACGGCCGGCCACCAATATTCGACCGAGCTGCCGCCGACCAGGAACACCACGCCGGCGGCCGCCAGGTGCAGCTTGCCGCCACGTTCGACCAGGTAAGCCGTGGCCGTGACGACCAGCAGCGTGAACATCACGTTGAGCGGCCACCAACCGGCGTACAGGCCGCCGAGGGCCACGAAGGGCACGGAGGCCAGCGCGCCGAACATCGCCAGGCGCGACATGGTGCGGCCGTACACGCCGCGTTCGAGCGTGCCCGGCCGGGCCAGGTTGTAGGCCAGGACGAACACGAAAAGGGGGAGCGCCACGCGGCCGGCCTCGAACAGCACCGGCAGCGTCGCGTTGAACAGGTACTTGTTGACGTGATCGCCGGTCATGAGAACCAGTGCGAGCCACTTCAACGCTTCGACGGTTCCATCAGGAATCCGCAGGGCCTTCATCAGCGCCGGCCCCCGCGAATCGCGTAGGCGCGCAGCACCAGGAAGATGATGTAGAGCGCTGGCAGTGAGAGCACGAAGGCGATGGGCTTGCCGATCCACGCCGGCAGCGCCCACAGCAGAAGGCCCAAGGCGAAGATCGGGCCGAGGCCCAGCAGAAGCAAATCGAGCTGGTTCTTGGCCTGTCCTTCCGCCCACTTGCAATAGGCTTGAAGCAACCGGCCGACGCCCAGCGTGTACCGCATCATGAAGGCGTGGAATTTGTCCATGTTTAGCCGCTAAATCGGAAGAGCCGGCCTACTCGGCCGACCCCTCGCGTGAAGTGTTGAAAGACACCGTGCGGGGCACGTAGCCGGCCACCGACACGCTGCGAGCTGCTGCGGCCGCTGGGGCGGCCTGCTGGGGTGCTGGTGCCGGCCTGGCCGCCGGCGTCGCCCGCTGGGCCACCGTCGCGGGCTGGCTGGGCGTCGAGGGCGTGGCCCCGGCCTTCGTCACGTCAAGCGTGACGAACCGAGCTTCGAGCCAATCGGCCCACTTCGACGCCTTGCGCATCAAGTCGGCCCGGTACACCGCGTTGTACTGCGGCGTGCGCGAGTGGTAGTTCGCCGCCTTCGTCCAGAGGTCGCCCTTGTCGTTGCGGATGTGCATCCGCAGCCGCCAGGCGGCCAGGTCGAACGAGTAGCAGCCGGCAGCCGCCACATCGTTCGCCGTGATGCCGTATCGGGCCAGGTCGCCCAGGTACGCGGTGTTGAACTGCATCGGGCCAACGTCATGCGTGCCATTCGAGTTGCGCACCCACTGGCCCGGCTTGCCGCCCTCTTTCTCGGCGACGGCCAACACGATGTTGACCGGCACCTCGTACTTGACGGCGGCCGAGATCGAGCAGACGACGCGCTCCTGGAGCTGCGGCGGCAGATCGGCGAAGAACGGCATGCCCTCCCCTCCCTCAGTTCAGCCAGGACTGACGGCGGCGCTCTTCGTCCTCGCGCCGGATGCGTTCGTTGTACTCGGCCAAGGCGCGGTCATAGTCGCGCGCTTCGACCCAATACCCGCCCCGCTCTGGCGTCCCGACATAGCGCGGCAGCGTGCCGCTGCTGGCGAAGTCGGTGTAGGCGTGGCCGGTGTAGGCCCCGCAGTAGTCAGGCAACTGGTTGCTGATGTACGTGCGCCCATCGTCGTAGCCGCCCGTCCACATCACCAACGTCGAGTTCAGCGACTGCGCGTCGCAACGGCCAGCGCCGCGCGAGATCGCCGACACGAGCGACTGCATTTCCGGCGTCTGGCTCGCCACCGGGCAAAGCTGGAGGAAGTTCAGGCGGGCGCGGATCGTGTCCGACAGCTTGCGCTTCGTGATGTTGAAGTACCGCGACAGCGACGGCGTGCATTCGCTCGGGCGCGTGCCCGACGACAGGCACAGGATCGCCTCGCAGGCCAGGCGCGTGTCGCCGGTCAGCACGTCTTGCGCGCTGGCCGTGCCGGCGGTCGATCCGAGGGCTGCCACGAGGGCGGCCAGGGCAAACAGTTTCTTCTTCATGGTTGGACTCTCCTTGGTTACGCAGTTGTGCCGTCGCGGCCTTGCTCGCGGTTGGCGAACGCAGCTACTTCGGACTCGGGATCGGCATCGGCGGGGCCGCCTGCCAGGCTGTTGTCGCCGAAGCTCGGCGCGGGCTGCTGGTCGGGCACGTCGATGTTCTCGGCCGTGCCGCTTCCTTGCGCCTTGATCGCGGCGGCGATCTTTCCGCCAGTGGTGTCGGCGATCCGCTCGGCTGCGGCTTCGCGCAGGCTCGCGGCTTTGGCCTTGGCAACATCGGCGGTTCCCTTCGCCAAGTTCGCGCCGGCGTCGGCGGCGATGCGGCCGGCCGTGCCGAGGGCCGATGCGGCCGATGCGAGCAAGCCGGGGCCGGTGCTGCCCGGTGCGGCCTGCTGCCCTTGCCCTGCCCCGCCGGCGGGCTTGGGTTCGTTCTTGGCGGCCTTGTCGGCACTGCTGCCGGTGCTGGCCGTCGAGCTGCTGCCCTGGCCGCCGGCGTCGGCTTTGCCGCCGCCCTTATCGCCGCCCTTCGAGCTGCCCGAGCTGCTGCCGGTCGAGGGGCTGCCGCCACCCGACGAAGAGCCACCGCCGGAGCTGCCGCTAAAGCCCGCAGCCTGAGCGAAGGGCGTGCTGCCGGTGCCGGCGTCGCCGCCGCCGCCCGCACCGCCGCCCGAGCTGCCGCCGCCCGAGAAGGCCGACATAACGTCCGTGCCTGCCGACACGTTCTCATTGGCCTTCGAGAAGGCGGCCATGACGGCAGAGGCACCACCGGCGGCCGAGGCTGCGCCGGCGGCCAGAGCGGCGCCGCCCGGTCGCGGCCGCTGCTGCTGCCATGCCTGCGGCACCCAACGCAGCGCCTGCACCGAACTGGCCGATGCCGGCACCGCCCACGCTCGCGCCGGTGATGATCCCGGCGATGAGCGGCGGAATCTTGTTGACCAACGCCAAGAGGATGATGACGACGATCAGCATCACGCCCATTTCCTTGAGGCTGATGCCGGCGCTCATGCGCGAGTAGTAGTCATCGAGGAAGGTCTTGCCGATGCCCACCAGGAGCACCATTGCGAAGAGCTGCGCGGCCACGCCCAGGACGACCTTGTAGTAGTTGATCGCCATGTCGGAAGTCCAGCGCGAACCACCGAAGCCGAGGAAGAACACGCCGCCGTAGGCGAGCACCCAGCCCGACGCGAGCAGCAGAAGCATATTCACACCGACCAGGGCCAGGATGACCAGGATCGCCACGGCCATGAGGATGCCGGCCATGCTGTCCACCGGCGACCACACCGAGGACTGATCCATCACCTTGTCGAAGATCGCAAAGCCCACGTCCACGATGCCCGAGGGCGACAGAGCATTGCCCAGGCCCGTCGCGTTGCCGGCGAGCTGCCGCAACGACGCATAGATGGACGAGGCGAAGTTAGGGCCGTTGGTCAGCGCCCACCAGAAGAAGCCGGTAAAGATCGTGAAGCGGACGAACTCCGCGAAGAACTCGCCAATGTCGGCCTTGCGCAAGGCCATCATGCCGAACGTCCAGACCATCGAGATCACAACCAGCGTCCAGAAGAGCCAGGTTGCGGCCGTGGTGATGACACCGGCCCAGCCGCTCGCGGCGGCCTGGTAGCGATCCAGCACGCTATCGAACACGCCGGCGTTGTCGATGGCCGCGTGGGCATCGACCGCGGAAGAACGCCAGCCAGACGAACAGCGGCAGGGCGAGGGTTTTTAGATTGGCTGGCATTCTCATCGTCAGCACCTCACCATTCGCGTTTCGGGCTGGGCTTGAAATCCCCACCACGACGCAAGCACAGCGACGAAAAAGCCTGCTGGACGCCCTTGTCCTCGATCTTGGCGATGTTCTCGGGCTTGCAGTTCTCGTCGTTCATTTCCGGCATGGGGGCCGTGGCCGGCTTGTTGTCGCAGCCGGCGACCAAGGCCGCCACGAGGGCGGCCGAGGCCAAGGACAGAGCCTTGATTGCTTTCATGAATCCCCCTTACCAGGTGCGCGCCGGGCTGGCCCGGTAGCTGCCCTGGCGCAGTTGTGCGGCCGCTGCCGCCTGCTGGGCTTCCTTGTCGGCGTCGGCCTGCATCTTGGTTGCCATCGCGTTCTGCTGCGCGATCAGCAGGCCACGAATCTGCAAGAGCTGGTTGGCCTGCTGGCTGGCGAGCTGGTTGGCGTAGCCGATGGCCTGCATTTGGCCCTGCGCGCCCTGCGCTGCCGATTGAAGACGCTGCAACGTCGCTGCATCGGCCGTGAGATTCGTTTGCTGCCTATCGAGGCCTTGAACAAAGGCATCGTTGGCCTTCTTCTGCGACTCGCTCGCGAGCTGGGCCACATTCCGAAGTGCTGCGCGTTCCGCGTCGGAGCACCCTGCCGCCGTAAAGCACGGCGAGTTCTTGTAGTAGTTCACGTCCTGGAACTTGCCGATGTAGCTGTCCAGGCTGCCGAGTTGGGTCTTGTAGTAATCCAGCGTGTTGACCGCGTTCATCAACCCGTTGATGGTCGATTGCGCCTGATCC